>JBDUBD010000126.1:0-6728 GCA_040004295.1 Sphingomonadales bacterium
AGGTCAAGATCGACGGCGAAGACCTGATCATCATGAAGGAAAGCGACATCCTCGGGATCGTCGGCTGACCTTTCGGGCCGCACTGTTTTGGTGTGGCCTTTGTGTGAACTTCCAATTTTGAAAGGGTAGCCAAAATGGCAGCCAAGGACGTAAAATTCAGCCGCGACGCGCGTGAGCGCATTCTGCGCGGCGTCGACATCCTCGCCGACGCGGTAAAGGTCACGCTGGGGCCAAAGGGTCGCAACGTCGTGATCGACAAGTCGTATGGCGCACCGCGCATCACCAAGGACGGCGTCACCGTCGCCAAGGAAATCGAACTCAAGGACAAGTTCGAGAACATGGGCGCGCAGATGATCCGCGAAGTCGCTTCGAAGACGAACGACCTTGCAGGCGACGGCACGACAACCGCCACCGTTCTCGCCCAGTCGATCGTTCGCGAAGGCATGAAGTCGGTTGCGGCCGGCATGAACCCGATGGACCTGAAGCGCGGTATCGACCTCGCTGTCCTGAAGGTTGTCGAAGACCTCAAGGCGCGTTCGAAGCCCGTTTCGGGCACGGCGGAAATCGCCCAGGTCGGCATCATCTCGGCCAATGGCGACACCATCGTCGGCGAAAAAATCGCCGAAGCGATGGAAAAGGTCGGCAAGGAAGGCGTGATCACTGTCGAGGAAGCCAAGGGGCTCGATTTCGAGCTCGACGTCGTCGAAGGCATGCAGTTCGACCGTGGCTATCTGAGCCCCTACTTCATCACCAACCCGGAAAAGATGTCGGTCGAACTCAACGACCCGTACATCCTGATCCACGAAAAGAAGCTGTCGAACCTGCAGGCGATGCTCCCGATCCTGGAAGCCGTTGTCCAGTCGGGTCGCCCGCTCCTGATCATCGCGGAAGACATCGAGGGTGAGGCTCTGGCCACGCTCGTCGTGAACAAGCTTCGCGGTGGCCTGAAGGTCGCGGCCGTCAAGGCACCTGGCTTCGGCGATCGTCGCAAGGCGATGCTCGAGGACATCGCAATCCTGACCAAGGGCGAGATGATCTCGGAAGATCTGGGTATCAAGCTCGAAACCGTCACGCTCGACATGCTCGGTTCGGCCAAGCGCGTCACGATCGACAAGGACAACACCACGATCATCGACGGTCTGGGTGATGCCGATGCGATCAAGGGCCGCGTCGAGGCGATCCGCCAGCAGATCGAGAACACGACCAGCGACTATGACAAGGAAAAGCTCCAGGAGCGTCTTGCCAAGCTCGCCGGTGGCGTTGCCGTGATCAAGGTCGGCGGTGCTTCGGAAGTCGAAGTGAAAGAGCGCAAGGACCGCGTCGACGATGCGCTGCACGCCACCCGCGCAGCCGTCGAAGAAGGCATCGTCCCCGGTGGCGGTACGGCGCTGCTGTACGCGACCAAGGCGCTCGAAGGCCTGAACGGCATCAATGAGGACCAGACGCGCGGCGTGGACATCGTCCGCAAGTCGCTGACTTCGCTGGTGCGCCAGATTGCGGCCAACGCCGGACATGACGGTGCGGTTGTTTCGGGCAAGCTGCTCGACCAGAGCGATACGTCGTTCGGCTTCAACGCATCGACCGATGTGTACGAGAACCTGGTGACCGCAGGCGTGATCGACCCGACCAAGGTCGTTCGCACCGCGCTGCAGAACGCGGCATCGGTAGCAGGCCTGCTCATCACGACCGAAGCGGCCGTGAGCGAACTGCCCGAAGACAAGCCCGCCATGCCCATGGGCGGCGGCGGCATGGGCGGCATGGGCGGTATGGACTTCTAATCCGAGAACGGCCGGGAATAGCGAGAGCTATTCCCGGACACGTTGCGGATCGGACGGCGGGCTTCGGCCTGCCGAAGTCCCGACCGACGACAACGCGGGCTTTGCCCGCGCTGCCCTCAAGGCAAAGAAAAAGGGCCGGAGCATCGCTGCTCCGGCCCTTCTTTCTATTCAGTGGTTGCGACTTAGTGCTTCAGGCTGTTACCCGCATCGGTCATCGCGTTGCCGGTTGCCGCCTTCATTTTGTCGGCAGCAGACTCAACCTTGTTGGTCGCGGCGTCGGCTGCGTTCGAAACGCTGGCCATCGCATTGTCAGTTGCTGCATCGACCGAATTGATCGCTGCGGCTGCGGTTGCGTTCACGTCGGTCGCGACGGCGTTCGCCGCTTCGGCGGTTTCGTTCTTGGCGGTCGGCGAGCAAGCGGCGAGCGATGCGGCTGCCGCAACGGCGGCAACGAGAATGATCTTCTTCATCGTGAATTTCCTCGAAAGGTTTGACACAGGATTGCGGAATGCAATCCTGCCGTTGCGACATTTCGCTCCGGCACGGATGCCAATTACCGCCGCTCGGAAACTAGGGCAAGAAAAAGGCATCGTCATTTAGGATGCACGCGATTGACCACATATAAAGAATTCTTTATATGATGGGTCCATGACCGCTGCAGTGGACATTTTTCGCGCCCTTGCCGATCCGACGCGTCTGCGGATCGTGTCGCTCTTGCGGCGGATGGAGCTCGCAGTCGGCGAGCTCGCGCAGGTTCTTGGGCAGAGCCAGCCCCGGGTGTCGCGCCATGTGAAAATCCTGGTCGATGCGGGCCTTGCCGCGCGCCGTCGCGAGGGCAGCTGGGTGTTCCTGACGCCCGCGCCGAGTAATGTTGCAATCCCGTTGTTCGCGCTGATTGATTCCAGTGGCGAGGACCATTGGGCGATCGCCGACACGGCCAAGCTTGCCGCTGTCCGTGCCGACCGTGCGACGGCGGCCGAACGCTATTTCGCGTTGCACGCGAGCCAGTGGGACGCGATCCGGTCGCTTCATGTCGCCGAAAGCGCGGTCGAAACGCGGATGCGCGCGCTCTTAGGGGACAATATCGGTCGCCTCGTCGATATCGGCACCGGCACCGGGCGTATGATCGAACTCTTCGGAGAACAGTCGCGCCATGCGACAGGCATCGACCGCAGTCCCGAAATGCTCCGGCTGGCGCGTGCGAAACTGCCCCATGCGACCGTCGATTGGCGACAAGGCGATGTGACGGCACTGCCGCTCGACGATGCGAGCGCCGACACGGTCGTGATGCATCAGGTGCTGCATTATATCCCCGCACCCGAAGCCGCCGTTGCGGAGGCTGCACGGATCGTCGCATCCGGCGGGCGGTTGCTGATCGTCGATTTCGACAGTCACGACCGCGAGGAACTCCGGACGCAGGACGCCCATTCGCGCCTTGGCTTCTCCGATGCCCAGATCGCAAGCTGGTTCGCCGCGAACGGCCTGGCGCTTGCCGAAACCGAAACGCTGGATGGCGGTGAATTGACCGTCAAACTCTGGCTGGGTCGTCGACCCGCCGCACTCAAGGCTATTGCCGCATGACGCCGACCCTCGTCCAACTCGAAGAAGCGCGCCGCGCGCTCGATACACCGCTTTTCGCCGACCTTGCCGGCGATGCGCGCGTCTCGTTCGAATTCTTTCCGCCCAAGACCGATAAGATGAACGAGACATTGTGGGAGGCAATCCGTACGCTCGAGCCGCTGGCGCCGCGCTTCGTCTCGGTGACCTATGGCGCGGGCGGATCGACCCGCGAACGCACCCACGCCACCGTCGCCCGCATTGCCAGCGAAACCGCGATCCCCGCCGCCGCACATTTGACTTGTGTCGAGGCGTCGCGCGCCGAGATCGACGAGATCGCGGACGCCTATTGGGAGGCTGGGGTCCGCCACATTGTCGCGCTGCGCGGCGATCCACCTACGGTGGGCAAGGCGTTCGAGGCGCACGCCGACGGTTATGCCGGTGCCGCCGAATTGGTCGAGGGACTGCGCAAACGCCACCCGTTCGAGATTTCGGTCAGCGCTTATCCGGAAACCCATCCCGACGCCGCCAGCCCTCAGGCCGACGTCGATCATTTCCGGCGAAAGCTGGACGCGGGGGCAACGCGCGGCATCACGCAATTCTTCTTCGAACCCGAAACCTTCTTCCGCTTTCGCGATGCGGCGGCGGCGGCGGGCATCGACAGCGAGATCGTTCCCGGCATTATGCCGGTCAGCAATTTCGGTGCGATCCGCCGCATGTCGGCAATGACCGGTACTGCCGTACCACCGTGGATGGGCCGCCTGTTCGAAGGCCTCGACGATCACCCCCAGGCGCGTCAGCTGGTTGCGGCAACCGTCGCGGCGGAACTGTGCCGTAGGCTCTATGCGGGCGGCGTGCGCGACTTCCACTTCTACACGCTCAACCGGTCCGAATTGAGCTACGCGATCTGTCACCTGCTGGGCTTGCGTCCGCAGGTTGTCGCAGCGCAGGAGAAAGCTGCATGAGCGCACGTGAAGCCCTGCTCGCCGCAGCCTCGACGCGCATCCTGATCACCGACGGCGCTTTCGGGACCGAGATCCAGAACTGGAAACTGTCCGAGGCCGATTACATGGGTGACCTGGCGCTGGCGAAGGATGCCAAGGGCAACAATGATATCCTGGCACTAACCCTGCCCAACGTGCCCGACACGATCACGCGCGCCTATCTGGACGCCGGGTCGGACATCGTTTCGACCAACACGTTCAGCGCCAATCGCATCAGCCAGGCGGACTATGCCGCCGAGCATCTGGTGCGTGAGATCAACGTCGCGTCGGCACAGATCGCCCGGAAGTCCGCGGACGAATATCAGGCGAAGGACGGGCGAAAGCGCTTCGTTGCGGGTGCGATCGGCCCGACCAACAAGACGCTTTCGCTCAGTCCCGACGTCAACGATCCCGGTTTCCGTGAGATCACGTTCGACTATCTGAAAGACGTCTACCGTGAACAGGTCGATGCCCTGATCGAAGGGGGCGTCGATTTCATCCTCATCGAAACCGTGTTCGACACGCTGAATGCCAAGGCCGGTATCATGGCGGTGCTCGATGCACAGGATGCGCTGGGCCGCGAAATTCCGATTATGGTGTCGATGACCCTGACCGACCTGTCGGGCCGTAATCTGTCGGGTCACACCGTCGAGGCCTTCTGGCACGCGGTGCGGCACGCGAAGCCTGTGACGATCGGTCTCAACTGCTCGTTCGGCGCACAGCAGCTGCGGCCGCACGTGAAGGTGCTCAGCGGCCTCGCCGACACGCTGATCATGGTCTACCCCAACGCCGGCTTGCCCAACGACCTGGGCGAATATGACGAACTGCCCGAACAGACGGCGGCGCTGGTCCATGAATGGGCAGAGGCAGGGCAGGTGAACATCCTCGGCGGCTGTTGCGGATCGACGCCTGCGCACATCGCCGCAATGGCGAAGGCGGTGGCGGGGCTGGAGCCGCGGCGCTTGCCGGGCGTACCGGTCGCGACGCGACTGGCGGGGCTGGAGCCGATGACTTTGGCGGCCTAACGCGTCGCCCCGGCGGAGGCCGGGGCCGCTCGCGGCAAAAGAATTTCCTTTCCCGATGGCGGCCCCGGCCTCCGCCGGGGCGACGAGTAAACACATGACCCAACCCGTTCCCACTTTCGTCAACATCGGTGAGCGCACCAACGTCACGGGGTCCGCGGCGTTCAAGAAGCTGATCATGGCGGGGGACTATCCGAAGGCTGTCGAGGTCGCGCGTCAGCAGGTCGAAAACGGTGCGCAGATTATCGACATCAACATGGACGAGGGGCTGCTCGATTCGCTCGTCGCGATGGAAACCTTTGTCAAGCTGATCGCCGCCGAGCCCGACATCGCGCGCGTGCCGTTCATGATCGACTCTTCGAAATGGTCGGTCATCGAGGCGGGGTTGAAGTGCGTCTCCGGCAAGCCGATCGTCAATTCGATCAGCATGAAGGAAGGCGAGGAACAGTTCCTGTTCCACGCGCGCAAGTGCATGGCCTATGGCGCCGCCGTCGTCGTGATGGCGTTCGACGAGGCCGGGCAGGCCGACACCAAGGCGCGTAAGATCGAAATCTGCGAGCGCGCCTATAAATTGCTGATGACCATCGGCTTTCCACCCGAGGACATCATCTTCGATCCCAATGTCTTCGCGGTCGCGACGGGCATCGAAGAGCACAACAACTACGCAGTCGACTTCATTGAGGCGGTGAAGGAGATCAAGGCACGCTGCCCGCATGTCCATTTCTCGGGCGGACTGTCGAATCTGTCGTTCAGCTTTCGCGGGAACGAGCCGGTGCGCCGCGCAATGCACTCGGTATTTCTTTATTACGCGATCCCCGCCGGACTCGACATGTCGATCGTCAACGCCGGACAGCTCGACATTTACGACGCGATCGACCCGGTGCTGCGCGAGGCGTGCGAGGACGTTATTCTCAACCGTCCGGCCCGCAGCGTCGACGAAACGCCGACAGAACGGCTGGTTACCATTGCGGAAAAATTCCGTGGTACCGACGCGGCTGTTGAAAAAGCCGCCGAGGAATGGCGCGGCTGGCCGGTGACGAAGCGGCTGGAACATGCGCTGGTCAAGGGCATCGACATGTACGTCGTCGATGACACCGAGGAGTGTCGTCAGCTTTTCCCGCGCCCGATCGAAGTGATCGAAGGGCCGCTGATGGACGGCATGAACGTCGTCGGCGACCTGTTCGGAAGCGGCAAAATGTTCCTGCCGCAGGTTGTGAAATCGGCACGCGTTATGAAAAAGGCGGTCGCGCACCTGATCCCCTTCATCGAGGCCGCGAAGGAGCCCGGCGCGCGCGCCAAGGGCAAGATCATCATGGCGACCGTCAAGGGCGATGTTCACGACATCGGCAAGAACATCGTCGGCGTCGTGCTCCAGTGCAACGGCTATG
>JBDUBD010000002.1:0-60055 GCA_040004295.1 Sphingomonadales bacterium
GGCCATTTTCGTCAGTTCTCCATCTGCTTGCCGTTTTTCATGAACAGGTTGGCGCCCTTCTCCAGCAGGAGGCCGGGGATCTCCGTCCGCTTTTCCCACATCCGCATGGGCGCGGTGCTCAGTCGCTTCAGGTCCTCGGGCTGAACATAGACGGCCTTGACGACGACCATCGCCACGACGGTCAGCGGCGTCGCAAGGATGACGCCGAGCGGGCCGAGCAAGACACCCGCCGCGACCAGGCTGAAGATCGTCAGTGCCGGTGGCAGTTCGACCATGCGGCTTTGCAGCAGCGGCATCACCAGATTTCCCTGAACCTGATGCACGATGATCAGCATGACGATGGTCCAGATGCCGCTGGTCGTGCTATCGGCAAAGCCCAGGACGACCGCCGGAATGGCGACGACGAGAACACCGAAATAGGGCACGAACTCGCATAGCCCCGCGACAAGGCCGATGGCAGGCGCCGCAGGAATACCGATGATCGACAAGCCGACGGTTGTAGCGATGCCGACGAAGATCATGCCGATTCCCTGACCCAACAGCCATGCGTTGAGCGCCGCTGCGACAGACAGGAATGTTCGCATCAATTTTCCGCGCGCGGCTTGCGGCGTGAGTATCATCACGCCCTTTCCGTAGAGGCGCGGTTGTGCCGCCAGATAGATGCCGCCGACGATAACGATCGCCAGCGCAGACAGGATGGTACCGAGGCTTGTCAGCACGCCGGTTGCAAAGCCAAAGAGCGATTGGCCGTCGGGAACGAACTGGCCGGCACGACGGATCATATCCGCGCCCATCTGTGTCTGGACAACCCGCGCCTGGAACACGTCCCATGCCGCGGGCAGGCGCAGGGCGAGCTCGGCGAATTCGCCGGACAGCGCACTGCCGAAAACCCAGAACGACCCGATGAGCACAGCCAATATGCCCATGACCGATATGCCGAGCGAAACGCCGAAGCCGATTCGAGTGCGATCCGCGATCCAACGCGCGAGATTGAAAAAGATCAGCGCGATTAGCGTACAGGCGAAGACAAGCAGCAGCAGGTCGGCAAGGCGCCACAGCGCGTAGGCGGCCGCCGCCGTCGATATGACGATGACTGTCGTCCGAAAGATGCGCCGATCGATGCTGTGGTTATCGTCGGCCACGAAATCCTCCCCGAAAACGATACGCGCGGACCTGCACGAAACAGGCTGGCGGGCGCATAACGTCTTGCGGCTGAAATCGTCCCAGCGCACGTCAAATTTATTGGTGCGAGACCGGCAACGGTCCCGTCACAGGCTTCAGCGAGGCGCGGGCGCGCCCTGACCCTGCGGCATTTGCTGCTGCATCGCCTGCATCTGCTGCTGCATGCGCTGAACCTCGGCAACGGTCTTGAACTCGATCAATTCGATGTCGAAGAACAATGTCGAGTTAGGCGGAATGGGTCCGCCAGCGCGGTCGCCATAGCCAAGCTCCGGCGGAATGCAGAGGCGATAGCTGCCACCCGGCTGCATCGTCTGGAGCCCCTGCGAGAAGCCAGGGACAACTTCCGAAAGCTGAAGCGGTGCACGCGGTGCCGAATCGAACACCGTGCCGTCGCGCAACATGCCCTTGTAGCCGATAAGTACGAAGTCCTGTGCACCCGGACGGGCGCCGGTGCCGGACTTCACCGTCTGGACGGCAACGCCCGATGCCAGACGTTGGACGGCACCATGGCCCTTAAAGTCACTCGCCTTACAAAAGCTGGCGGCCTGCACCGGCTTTGCAGTGCCGCTCCACGCTGTGCCGATCGCGACGATCGCCGCAAGCACTACGCCGACAGCCAGCCAGACCAGCCACGAGCGCTTGGTCGGGGCAATCGGTACCGCCGTGACTTCAGACATTTACGAAAACCTTCAGGCTTATTTTACGCCATCGCGCTCGGCGCGCTTGCGGTCCATCTTGCGGGCACGACGGACAGCAGCTGCACGTTCGCGCGCGCGCTTTTCCGACGGCTTTTCATAGTGGCGGCGCAGCTTCATTTCGCGATAAACGCCTTCGCGCTGCAGCTTTTTCTTCAGGGCCCGAAGCGCCTGATCGACGTTATTGTCGCGCACCATAATTTGCATAAAGACCGACTGCTCCGTTTCCAGTTCGACTGGCAAAAAAGAATCGCCACGCGCACGGATGCGGTGGCGGAAAGGGCGCGCGTAGCAGCAACACCGTAAATTGACAACCCGGACCCGCCATTCCCGCTTTTTTTGCGGGAATCCGGCTTCTTTGGGAGGGGGGAAGAAGCCGACCCCCGCTGATGCGGGGGAGCGGGAAGGGTTGCGCCGGTTAGGGCATCAACACCGTGTCGATGACGTGGATGACGCCATTCGATTGCATGACGTTACCGATGGTAACGTGGCTTTTGCCGCCCTTGGCATCGGTGAGCATCAACGTCTTGCCCATCATCGATGCGGTCAGCGTTCCGCCATTAACCGTCGTCAGCATGGCCTTGCCCTTGCCGGCCTTGATTTTGGCGGCAATGTCGGCGGCGGTCAGGCGACCGGCAACAACATGATAAGTCAGGATCGACGTCAACGTCGCCTTGTTCTCGGGCTTTACCAGCGTATCGACCGTGCCCGCAGGCAGCTTGTTGAACGCCGCATTTGTCGGCGCGAATACCGTGAACGGTCCGGGGCCGGACAGGGTGTCGACAAGGCCCGCTGCCTTGACGGCTGCGACAAGGGTCGTGTGATCCTTCGAATTGACGGCATTCTCGACGATATTCTTCGTCGGGTACATCGCGGCACCGCCGACCATCGGGTTTTTGGCGAGCGCAGGCGACGAAACGGTAGCGAGTGCCAGCGCAACGGCGCCCATACGGATCAGAGTCTTCATGAAGGGGTGTCCTCGAATCTAGCGGTGACCTCTTGCGGACCACGGTGCAGATACGAACGCTGCCGCTTAACGGACGCGTCAGACGCGAATAATTTTGCCGCTGGCGACGACTGTGCCCTGTGGCGCGCCCGTGGGTGAACCACCCTTTGCCTCTTGCGAGATCGCAAAAGTCGCGCCGGGCAGCAGCAATTGGGACCGCTTGTCGTCCATGCGGTGACTGGCCGGATGCCTGGCGTCGATCACACCGAGCGACACAGGGACGGTAGCGCCGACCGGAATGACCCAGAGCTCGGCATCGCCTTTGCCCGGGTCGAGCGCGACGGGCGTCACGAGCATGCGGTGGCTGGTTGCATCGAAAGCGACAGTGACCGCCATACCCCGCTCACCGGCCAGGCTCGCGACCATCGGCGCAGCGGGTTGCGACACGGGCACTGGAAGCGGTGCCGCGTCCGGACGCAGTGCGATAACGGCAAGCAGCGCCGCCGCGACGGCACCCATGCCAGCGGTCGCCCATTTCCACGGACGGGCGCTGCCATCCGTGTTGTCGTTGGCCCCCAGCCGTACGGCGATGGCAGGCCAGACATGCGATGAGGGCTCGACCGAAACCTCATCGACCAGCGAACCGAGCTGATCGCGCCACCAGGCAACGCGCAGACTCAGCGGGCCGTCGATGCGCAGCCGCGACTCGACCGCCGTTGCCTCCTCGGGCGGAAGCAGGCCCAGCGCGTATTCGGCGGCGAGGATATCGTCTTCGGCGGTCATGACAGGCAAGACTTGAGCTTGAGGAGCGCACGGCGGATGCGACTCTTTACTGTGCCTAGCGGCAGGCTGGCCCGGTCGGCGATGTCGGAATAGGTCGCCCCTTCGAAAAAGGCTGTGCGGATCATCGTCGCGTCGCTGGCGGCCAGTGTGTCCATGCACTGCGAAATGCGTGTGCGGTCATCGGACGCGATCAGGCACGCCTCCGCGTCCGGCGCGTCATCGGCAATATCGGCCGCAGCCTCGATCGGCGCAGTCAGGCGGCGGCCTGTTGCGCGCAGCCGATCAATGGCGCGATTGCGCGTCAGCGTCACCAGCCACGTAATGGGGCTCGCGCGCGCAGGATCGAACGATCCCGCCTTCTGCCACACAATCACAAACGCGTCCTGCAACGCATCCTCCGCATCGGACTTCTCGGGAAAGATACGCAGGCAAACACCATAGAGCTTCGCCGAGGTGCGCCGATAGACATCCTGCAGTGCGGAACGATCCCCCTGCGCGACGCGGCGCAGCGCCGCCGTGAGGGCCGCGCGATCGCCATCCCGGGCCAGCGAGGCGACGTCTTGCGTCAGGCCAGCTCGACCGCAAGCGCAGTTGCTTCACCACCACCGATGCAAAGCGACGCAACGCCCTTTTTCAAACCACGTGTCTGAAGCGCGGCAAGCAAAGTCGCAATGATCCGCGCGCCCGACGCGCCGATGGGGTGGCCAAGCGCGGTTGCCCCGCCGTTCACGTTGAGCTTTGAATCGGGGATGCCTAGTTCCTTGGCGGCGATCATCGCGACGACGGCAAAGGCCTCGTTCACTTCGAACAGATCGACGTCATCGACCGACCATCCCGCCTTGTCGAGTACCTTGCGGATCGCCGGTACGGGTGCGGTAGTGAACTTTGCAGGTTCGTGGGCATGCCCGGCGTGGGCAACGATGCGCGCGACTACCGGCATGCCCTTTGCCTTCGCAACGCTCTCGCGGGTAAGGACGAGGGCCGCAGCACCATCGCTGATCGAGGATGCATTCGCTGCCGTGATCGTACCGTCCTTTGCAAAAGCCGCCTTAAGCGTTGGAATCTTGTCCGGGCGGGCTTTACCGGGTTGTTCGTCGGTATCGACCGTCGTCGTGCCGCCCCGTCCGGCAACTTCGACAGCGACGATTTCGCCCACGAAAGCCCCCGAGCCGATCGCCGCCGACGCGCGTTCGAGCGAACGTAAGGCATAGGTATCCTGTGCCTCGCGGGTCATCTGATAATCCCGCGCGGATTCCTCCGCAAACGTACCCATCAGCTTTCCGGGATCATAGGCGTCTTCGAGCCCGTCGAGGTACATCGAATCCTTGACGACATCATGCCCGATGCGCGCGCCACCACGGTGCTTGGTCAGCAGATATGGCGCGTTCGACATCGATTCCATGCCGCCTGCTATGACGACATCGGCGCTGCCCGCAGCCAACATGTCGTGTGCCATAATCGCCGCCTGCATGCCGGAGCCGCACATCTTGTTGATCGTCGTCGCCTCGACCGATTGCGGCAGGCCCGCACCCAGTGCAGCCTGTCGTGCGGGTGCCTGACCCAGTCCTGCCGGAAGGACGCAACCCATGACGATCTGGTCGACATCGGCGCCATCGACACCGGCACGCTCGACGGCTGCGCGAACAGCAGTTGCGCCCAGGCTGGTCGCGGAAACGGTGCCGAGGGCGCCCTGAAAGCCACCCATGGGGGTGCGGGCGAAGCTGGCAATGACGATGGGGTCGTTCTGCATGGATGCTATCTAGCGATTGTTCGCGCGATTCAAAGCCATGCCGTGCACTCTGGGCTAGGCAGCCTTCGCGTCGATGGCGCGAGCGCGACGGCGCTGCACCGATGATCCGATGCCGATCGCCTCGCGATATTTGGCAACGGTGCGCCGTGCGAGGTCGAAACCCTGTTCTTTCAGCATTTCGACCAGCGTGTCGTCGGACAGGATTGCGTCGGCGGCCTCTTGGGCGATCAACCCCTTGATCGCAGCCTTTACCGCGAGTGCTGACGACGCCTCGCCCCCATCGGCGCTCGCGATGCCCGAGGTGAAGAAATATTTGAGTTCGAACATGCCGCGCGCGCAGCTGAGATATTTGTTGCTCGTGACGCGGCTGACGGTCGATTCGTGCATTCCGACCGCATCGGCGACAGTGCGCAAAACCAGCGGTCGCAGATGCGCGACGCCGTGGATGAAAAACGCCTCTTGCTGCTTCACGATCTCGGTCGCGACCTTCACGATCGTGCGCTGGCGCTGGTCGAGCGCCTTTACCAGCCAGTTCGCGCTGGCAAGGTTGTCGGCGACCCAGGCCTTCGACGTCTTGTCCTTGGCCGAAGCCGCCAGTTCGGCGTGATAGGTGCGGTCGACCAGCACGCGCGGCAGACTGCCCGAGTTGATCTCGACCGCCCAACCCTTGGCCGTCCGCGTGATAAACACATCGGGCGTTACGGCATCGACACGGGAGGAGCCAAACCGCGCGCCGGGCTTCGGGTCATAGCCACGCAGCTCGCGGATCATGTCCGACATGTCCTCGTCATCGACCATGCACATCCGTTGCAACTGTGCGATCCGTCCGGCGGCGAGCAGGTCGAGATTGTCGATCAGCAATGCCATGCAGGGGTCGTAGCGGTCGGCCTCCTTCGCCTGCAGCGCAAGGCATTCGCCCAGCGACCGCGCGCCGACTCCGGTCGGTTCGCACTTCTGGACGACCGCAAGAATGTCCTCGACCTCTGCCAGCGCTACACCGAGCCGGTCGGACAATGTACGCATGCTCTCGGTCAGGTAACCGGCATCATCCAGGCAATCGACGATGACGCGGGCAATGACCAGGTCGGGCCCGTCGAGCATCATGCCGAGCTGCGCCATCAGATGGTCGGTCAGGGTCGCGGCCGCACCCTCGAAACTATCGAAATCGATGTCCTCGCCCGAGCCGCTGCCCGACCCGCCGACATCGGTGAAGCTGTCGTGGTGGAAAGTATCCTCGGCGTAATCGGCATCGAGTGGTGCATCGTTTGCGCCATCGCCGCTTTCGATCAGCGTATCGGCAGTGACCGGGTCTGGCGCGTCGGCATTGCTGTCGCCGCCATCCGGGCCGTCACCATCAAATTCGGACACGATCGTCTCGCGTTCCTCGCCGCTTTCCAGCAGCGGGTTCTTCTCGATTTCCTCCGCGACAAAGCTTTCGATTTCGAGGTTCGACAGCGCCAGCAGGCGGATCGCCTGCTGCAGCTGCGGGGTCATCACCAGGGACTGGCTTTGCCGCAGTTCGAGGCGCGGACCCATCGCCATGGCGTTAGAGCGAGAAGCTTTCGCCCAGGTACAGTCGCCGGACGTTCTCGTCGGCGACCAGCGCCTGGGGCGTACCCGCAAACAGCACGCGGCCATCATAGATGATGCAGGCGCGGTCGCAGATGTCGAGCGTCTCGCGGACGTTATGGTCGGTGATCAGGACGCCGATACCACGCGACTTGAGCTGGATGATCAACGCGCGGATGTCCGCAATAGAGATGGGATCGATGCCAGCGAACGGTTCGTCGAGCAGCATGATCGAAGGATCAGCTGCCAGTGCCCGCGCGATCTCGCACCGCCGCCGTTCGCCACCTGACAGCGCCGTTGCCATCGAATCGCGAAGCCCGTCGAGATGGAATTCGCCGAGCAATTGTTCGAGCCGGTCGGCGCGCGCCGCCTTGTCCGGTTCGGCAAGCTCAAGCACCGACATGATGTTCTGCGCGACCGTCATGCCGCGAAAGATCGACGTTTCCTGTGGCAGGTACCCCAGGCCCATCACCGCGCGACGGTACATGGGCAGGCCCGTGATATCATCCCCGTCGAGCGTCACGCGACCAGAATCCGGTTTCACCAGCCCCATGATCGAATAGAAACAGGTGGTCTTTCCGGCGCCGTTCGGACCGAGCAGCCCAAGCACTTCACCAGGAGCAACTGAAAGCGACACATCGGACAGCACGACGCGGCGATCGTACGATTTGGCGATCGACACGACCTCAAGCCCGCCAGTGAGTCGGGCCGGATCGACGGTGTCGTCTTTCGAAAGGGTAGCGACGTCGTTCATGGCTGTTCCGTCTGGTCGCAGCGGATGGTTACGCAAAGGTTACCGCCGCTGCAATTGGCAGGATTCATGCATAGAAAAATAATTGGCAGTGGATAGCGACGGTCAGTTGTTGCGCTGGGGCACACTGAAGCGTCCTGTTACGCGCCCGTTCGACCCGCTGACGGCGCCCGGTGTTCCGGATGTTCCGCCCGAAGCGCGCCCGTCGAGAACCGAACGCCCGCTCGTCAGGTCGATAACCAGCCGTCCGCCGCGCAGGATATTGCTGCCCTGCTCCAGAGTGACGCCGCCCAGCATCGTGATGACGCGGCGGTTGAGGTCGTAGGTCGCAAAATCGCCGCGCGCCGTTTCACTCGGACTGCGCACGATGACGCCGCCGGACGCGTCAAGGCGGTTCACGTCGGGATTCCCGTTGGTGATGGCACCAGTATAGGCGACGGTCAGCCGCGCAGATGCCAGCGACAGATTCCCCTGCTTCACATTGACGTTGCCCGACAGCAGCGCACGATCTGCACGGTCCTGTACCTCGATCCGGTCAGCGGCAAAATCGATCGGCGCGTTGGAATTATGGTTCTTCAACGCCTGCGGAACGGCAGGCGATGCCGCCATCACAGCGACGAGAACCAAGGGGAGCCGGATCATTTTTTCGCTCTGACGCCGCCCTGCACGATATGCAAGCGCGCCCGACCGCCCAGTGTCACGGTGCGGGACGCCAGATCGGCGGACATATTGCCCGCGCTGAACGTGCCGAGCGGCATTTCCCCGGAGACAGGCTCTGCGCTCGACAGCTTTCGGGTGTTCAGATCGCCGACAACATTGCTGGTCGAGAGTTTGTACCCATCCTGCGTCGCAAAGGTCAGCGGGCCGACGACCTTCAGCGTTTCCGCATTCAGATCATAGTCCGCGCGGGGGGCAACGATGGTGGCGGTGCCAGTATCGGTTGCCAGGAACGCCGACAGGTTGCCAAGCTGGACCACGGGAATTTTAGACGTCGCCTGTACCGCCGAGCCCGCGTTCAACAGGAATCCCTGCCCCTTGTCGTCCTGGCCGCGATACTGGGCGCTGGTAACCCGCATGCGCTCCTTCGCGATCTCGACCTTGTCCTTGTCGAGGACGAAGCTGACCTCGGCGCGTTTGGTGAGCGGCGCGATCGCGAGAACAGCCGCAAGTGCGCCCACCGCAGACGGCAGCGCGACACGCGCGACCCGAACGTTTCGGTCATGCGCACTACCCGGTCGTGCCCACGCAAGGCGTTTGTCTCGGTTGAGGGCGGCGGCTTCAGACATGGGCGAAGATATCGACCTCCGGCCAGCCCGCCAGGTCGAGCCGCGCGCGGTGCGGCAGGAAATCGAAGCACGCCTGCGCCAGTTCCATCCTGCCCTCGCGCACCAGACGGCGGTCGAGTTCCTCCTTCATGCGGTGAAGGTAGCGGACATCGGAGGCGGCATATTCCTTTTGCGCATCGGTGAGTGTCGGACTGCCCCAGTCGGACGACTGCTGCGCCTTCGACAGTTCCACGCCGAGCAATTCGCGCACCAGTTCCTTCAGCCCGTGGCGATCGGTGTACGTCCGGATGAGGCGGGAGGCGATCTTGGTGCAATACACCGGTGCCGCGACAACACCCAGATACGCCTCGATCGACGCAAGGTCGAACCGTGCGAAGTGGTAGAGTTTCATCCGCGCGGGATCGGCGAGCACGTTTTTCAGGTTTGGCGCGGCATAGTCGCTGCCCGCCGCAAAGCGCACAAGATGTTCGTCGCCGTTCCCGTCAGAAATCTGGACAACACACAGCCTGTCGCGACCGGGGTGGAGCCCCATCGTTTCGGTATCGACGGCAACAGGTCCGGCAGCGAGGACGCCGACGGGTAGATCTTCTTCATGGAGGTGAACGGTCATATGTCTGCCAATGCCCCTCCCCGTCATCGGCTGCAACCGTGCATCGTTTCCTGGACAGAATTCGTTAACGCTGCGCCGATATATCACGGCTATGTGGCCGTTCACTTCAAGGCGTATTTTCGGCAATCGCTGGTGGGCGATCGGCTTTGTCGTGTTCGTTTGCTGGCAGGCGATCGATTTCACGAACAGCGATCAGGCAGCAACCGGGAACAGCGCCGTCGCCAACGCCGAATATGCCCATGCCATGGAAAACTCGCTCAACTCCATGTGAGCGCGGCGCACAAAAAAAAGGAGCGGGGAACCGTTGGTTCCCCGCTCCCGATCAGGCTTTACCGACTGCTGTTATGCAGCAGCGAAGCTGACGCTGCGACGACGGACGCGCATGCTGCCGCCGATAAAGCCGAAGCCCGCAATCATCATCGCCCAAGTTGCAGGCTCAGGGATTGCCGCCAGATAGATCTGTGCGGTCGAGCGGCTGTAGTTCTGGTTCGCAGCAACGCTCAGGTTCCACCCGATCGCGTCGAACGCGGCCAGATCGAGACCCTTCACGACGCCCATCTGTCCGAAGCAGAAAGTGGGGTCCATGATGCCGATCTGATCGACACATCCGCCCTGCGCGCTCGACGTGTCTTTCCAGTGCGAAGCCTGGCGACCATCGCCGTTGTAGGCACCCGTCGACATGGTGTTGCCGTAAAGAGCCGTGGCACCGCCATCGACCGAGAAATACTTCGTACCGCCAACCGCGAGGTCAAGCGACGGGCCGTTGCCGGGCGCGAGGTTATTCGGATCATTGCTGTAGCGGAACATGTCGAGCGCCGAATAGATCGACGTGTCGTTCAGGCTATAGGTCAGCGCGTTGCGGCCCGGTCCGTTCGGATCGCCATAGTAATCGAGGAAATCGACACCCGAAACGAAGCCGAGCGCGTGGCCAATTTCATGAATGGCGACGCCGATGAAGTCGAACGTGTTTGCATCGATACCATCGCTCGGGTTGAAATCGAACGCAAAGGTGCTGCTGAACGACACGTTGCCATCGAGGGTCGTCGGCGATGCAACGTTCACACCGAGCGCCTTGAGCAGTGCCGAGTTCTGATACAGCACCTGGCTGCTGCCCGAAGTGCCAGCAATGTATTGCTGGGTAGAAGTGTCATCGGTGCCATCCGCCGAAACGCCGTTGGTAATGAACGACGCGCCGCCACCGGTCAGCGACGGTAGAACGATGTTCTGGTCGATTGCGGAATTGCTCTTTGTCGCATTGATACGCGATTCCCAGCTGGCAACGGTCTGGTCGATACGGCGGCTGCCGGTCGATCCGATCACGCCGGTCGGCAGGGCCGAGTATTTAACGCCGAGATAGATCGTCGCGTTGTTCGTCAGGATCGACGACCAGTAATTGGCCGCGATCTGGAAACCTTGAGCGGCTGCTGAACCGGTCACGCCACCCTGGTCAACCAGGATGATGTTTGCCGCATTCGCAGGCACCGATGCGATGGCCAGCGTTGCCGCTGCCCCGCACAGGAGGATCGTTTTGCTTTTCACAGTTAAGCCCCTTCACTTGGCGCGCGCCCCTGCACGACCGAAGTCGGTAAATAGATCGTAAATATTGCTATGCGTCAATGACGTCGAATCGCAAAAAAGATAATAATTTCAATATACATGCACCAACGTCTCAAAATGAAACGGACGACACGAGACTTTTTCGAGATGGCTTTCATGGTTAACGTCGATAACCCCGCAGGGCGCTTGGCCCGGCACAGTTTCACAACTAGGCGTGGGGCATGAAACAGCCGCTGCCGACCAAGATTACGAACCTGCTCGCTTCGCTGAAGGGCGCTTTGGCCGAACGTAACCGCGCCGAGATGAATCGCGTCGTCGACCAGTTATTGCTCGCTGACGCGCCATTGGGCGAGCAATGGCGACAGCTGGCGGAACTGATGCGTGTCAGCGGTGAACTGACGCTTGCGAATCGCGCGATGGGCGCCTTTGTCACCGCAGCAGGTCGAACCCCCGCCGCACTTTATGCCAAGGTCGTCCTGTTGACCCAGACCGGTCGGCAGCGCGACGCGCATGAGTTGCTGACCAGTCTGCCAGGCGATATCCCCGAACGAGCGGGGCATGCCTATGTCCTCGGCAACATCGCGATGACGCTCGGGCGGGTGGACGAGGCGCGGGACCATCTCCGGACCGCACTGAAGCACCGGCCCGGCTGGGGGCCTGCGTGGCTCACGCTGGCGACAACGGTCAATCTGGCGAAAGATCCGATCGGCGAACAGTTGCTGGCCGACGGCGCGGTCGCCGAGCGTCAGGCACCCGCAGAACTTGCGCGCTATTGCTATGCCCTCGGCAAGTTGCACGCTGATCGCCGCGAGCACGATGCGGCGTTCGCCGCGTTCGCGCGCGGCGCGCAACTGTTGCGCAAGGAGACGCCGTACAGCCGCAATGGCAATGCCGCGAATTCCGAACAGGCCATGAGGGGCTATCCCGACGGCTTCTTCGACCGGATGCGCGCACAGGCGAAGCGCGATACCAGCCGACCGATCTTCGTCACCGGACTGCCGCGATCGGGCACGACACTGGTCGAACATATCCTGGCCAGCCACAGCGACGTTCTCGACGGCGGCGAACTCAACATCGTCCAGCACCTCGCCGTCGCCGCAAAGGGCGTCTCGGGCAACCATATCGACCAGTATCTGGCGGGCGGCGGCTCGGTCGATGAACTGGGGGCGCTCTATCTGCACCTCTTGGCAGAGCGTTATCCCGGCGCGGGTCGCGTCGTCGACAAGACGATCGACGTCAGCCGCTGTTTCGGCCTGATCGCCGCCGCGCTGCCCGATGCTCCGCTGATCTGGATGAAGCGCGATCCGCTCGACAGCGCATGGTCGTGTTTCCGGACGTTCTTTATTCACGGAGTCGGCTGGAGTTACGACCTCAGCGACATCGCCGACCATTTCCGGCTTCAGGATGCACAGATGGCATTCTGGAAGGATCGCCTGGGCGACCGGTTGCTGATCGTACCCTATAACGACCTGATCGACGCACCCGAAGACTGGACGCGCAAGCTGCTCGCACATTGCGGCCTCGGCGAAGAGGCGGCGGTGCACTCATCGCACAAGACCGAGCGTGTGGTCGCAACCGCAAGCGCGATGCAGGTTCGGCGACCGATCAACCGCGACGGGCTCGGCGTGGCCAAGCCCTATCGCGAATATCTGAAACCGTTCGTCGAGAGCTATTTCAACTAAACCGTTCGTGCTGAGCTTGTCGAAGCACTGTCCTTCTCCCGCGATATCGCGAAGAGAAAGGCAGCCCTTCGACAGGCTCATGGCGAACGGATTTTAGCCGATCAAGCTGCCAATTTCCGCAGGACGTACGGCAGGATGCCGCCGTTGAGGAAATAGTCCAACTCGTTGACCGTATCGATGCGGCAACGCGTCGCGAAGGTTTCGGTCGAGCCATCGGCACGGGTCAGCTTGACCTCGACATCCTGACGCGGGCGCAGGCCGCTGACATTGTCGATCGTGAACGACTCGCTGCCGTCGAGCTTGAGCGTCTTGCGATCGACACCATCGGCGAACTGCAACGGCAGCACGCCCATGCCGACCAGGTTCGAACGGTGGATACGTTCGAAGCTTTCCGCGATCACGGTACGAACGCCGAGCAGATTGGTGCCCTTTGCCGCCCAGTCGCGCGACGACCCCGTGCCATATTCCTTGCCCGCGATCACGACCAGCGGCGTACCGTCGGCCTTGTGGCGCATGGCGGCGTCATAGATCGGCATCACTTCGCCGGCATAGCTGGTCATGCCGCCCTCGACGCCGGGGATCATCTCGTTCTTGATGCGGATATTGGCGAAGGTGCCACGCATCATCACGTCATGGTGGCCACGCCGTGCACCATAGCTGTTGAAATCGGCCTTCGAGACCTGATGCTCCATCAGCCACTTGCCCGCCGGGCTGTCGGCCTTGATCGAACCGGCCGGCGAGATGTGGTCGGTGGTGATCGAGTCGGCGAACACCGCGAGCAGCTTTGCATCGATGATGTCGGCAACGGGCGCGGGGGTCATGCCCATGCCCTCAAAATAGGGCGGGTTGGCGACATAGGTCGAACCCGCGCGCCACTGATAGGTGTCGCTGCCCGTCACGTTAATCGCCTGCCAGCGGGCATCGCCCTTGAACACCTGCGAATAGCGCGCCTGGAACATGCCACGGTCGATGTTGGCGCTCATCAGGGCATTCACTTCGGCGTTGGTCGGCCAGATGTCCTTGAGGTAAACCGGCCCGTTCGTGCCCTCGCCAATCGGCGTGGTCGTGAAGTTCTGGGTGACCGTGCCTTTCAAGGCGTACGCGACGACCAGCGGCGGCGAGGCGAGGAAGTTCGCACGCACATCGGGCGATACGCGACCCTCGAAATTGCGATTGCCCGAAAGGACCGACGCAGCGACGATGTCATTGGCGTTGATTGCATCCGAAATCGGCGCGGCCAGCGGTCCCGAATTGCCGATGCATGTCGTGCAGCCATAGCCGACGAGGTTGAAGCCGACCGCGTTCAGGTCTTCGGTCAGGCCCGCCTTGTCGAGATAGTCGGTCACGACCTGCGATCCCGGTGCCAGCGACGTCTTGACCCAGGGCTTGGGCTTCAGGCCGAGCGCGTTCGCCTTGCGCGCGACAAGGCCCGCCGCGACGAGGACGCTAGGGTTCGATGTGTTGGTGCAGCTGGTGATCGCCGCGATTACAACATCGCCGTCGCCGATGTCGTGGCTCGCGCCCTCGACCGGCGCGCGCTTGAAGCCGTCATGCTTGTAGAGCGAGGCGAGTTCGCCGTTGAAGACCTCATCGACGTTGTCGAGTGCCACCTTGTCCTGCGGGCGCTTCGGCCCGGCGAGCGACGGCACGACGGTTCCCATGTCGAGTTCGAGCGTGTCGGTGAACACGGGATCGGCCATGTTCGGCAGGCGCCACATGCCCTGTGCCTTGGCATAGGCCTCGGTCAGCGCGATCGCGCTTTCCTCACGACCGGTCAGGCGCATATAGTCGAGCGTCTTGTCGTCGATGCCGAAGAAGCCACAGGTCGCGCCATATTCGGGCGCCATGTTGGCGATGGTCGCGCGGTCGGCGAGGCTGAGAGAGTCGAGGCCCGGCCCGAAAAACTCGACGAAGCGCCCGACGACACCCTTGGCGCGCAGCAACTGCGTCACGGTCAGCACCAGGTCGGTGGCGGTAATGCCCTCGACCAAAGTCCCCGTCAGCTTGAAACCGACGACTTCGGGGATCAGCATCGACACCGGCTGGCCGAGCATCGCCGCCTCCGCCTCGATCCCGCCCACGCCCCAGCCAAGGACGCCGAGGCCGTTGATCATCGTCGTGTGGCTGTCGGTGCCGACGCAGGTGTCGGGATAGGCGATCATCGCGCCGCTCTCGTCCTTGCTGGTCCATACCGCCTGCGCGATGTGTTCCAGGTTCACCTGATGGCAGATGCCGGTGCCGGGCGGCACGACCTTGAAATTGTCGAGGCTCTTCGATCCCCATTTCAGGAAGTCGTAACGCTCGCCGTTGCGCTGATACTCGAGTTCGACATTGTCCTCGAACGCCTTGGGCGTGCCGAATTCGTCGACCATCACGCTGTGGTCGATGACGAGGTGGACCGGAACCTGCGGGTTGATCTTGGCCGGGTCGGCGCCCAGCGCGGTCATCGCGTCGCGCATCGCGGCAAGATCGACAACACAGGGAACGCCAGTGAAATCCTGCATCAGAACGCGCGCCGGGCGGTACTGGATTTCGCGGGTCGCCTTCGGGTCGTTCTGCCAATCGACGATCGCCTGAATGTCTTCGACGGTTACCGTAACGCCGTCTTCGAAGCGGAGCAGGTTTTCGAGCAGCACCTTCATGCTGAACGGCAGGCGCGAGACGTCGCCCAGCTTCGCGGCGGCTTTTTCAAGGCTGTAATAGGAAAAGCTCTGGCCGTCGGTGGTCAAGGTTGAACGGGTGGCAAGCGTATCGTGTCCGACGGCGGTCATGGCGGTTTTCCCTGCTCGAATGATGGAGTCGGGAGCGCCCTTAGCAAGCGTGTGCCGCGGTGCAAACAATTGGCGCGAATCCTGAAGCCCAGGGACGATCAGACGCTGCGGTCTGGCTGCTCCATTGCTTCTTTATCGGCCTCAATCGTCCTCGTCCTCATAACCGGCCAGTTCGAGCGCCCGCGCCTTGATCTGGTGCGTCGCGCACCAGTGGAGCAGCGCGTCCTCGCGGCCGTGGGTGACCCACACTTCCTTCGGGGCGATCTCGCGGATGGTGTCGGTCAGCTCGTCCCAGTCGGCATGGTCGGAGACGATCAGCGGCAGTTCCACGCCACGCTGCACCGCACGCTGGCGAACGCGCATCCAGCCGCTGGCCATGGCGGTGATCGGGTCGGGCAGGCGGCGTGACCAGCGATCATTGAGTGCGGACGGCGGCGCGACCACGATCGACCCGCGCATCTCATCCTTCGTCGCATCCATCGCGAGGCGCAGGTCGCCGAGGTCGACGCCGAGTTCGCGATACAGGTCGCACAGCCGTTGCATCGCGCCGTGGAGATAGATCGGCGCTTCGTGGCCCGTCAGACGCAGTTCGGCGATCAGGCGTTGCGCCTTGCCCAGCGCATAGGCACCGACGAGGACGCAGCGTTCAGGCTCCGCCGCCAGCGCGGCAAGCAGTTTCGACAGTTCGTCACGCGTGGCGGGGTGGCGGAACACCGGAAGACCGAAGGTCGCTTCCGTAATGAAGATATCGCACGACACGGCCTCGAAAGGCGCGCAGGTCGGGTCGGGGCGGCGCTTGTAATCGCCCGACACGATGACGCGTTCGCCGCCATGTTCGAGGAGAATCTGCGCGGACCCCAGCACATGGCCTGCGGGCAGGAAGGTCGCGGTGACACCGCCGCCGACGTTCACCGTCTCGCCATAGGCGACGGGCAACGCGTTCTGTTCCCCATAGCGCACGCCCATGATCGCCAGCGTTTCGGGCGTCGCCCAGACCAGGCCATGGCCGCCCCGCGCGTGATCGGCATGGCCGTGCGTCACCAGCGCGCGCGGGACGGGGCGCGAGGGGTCGATCCAGATATCGGCGGCGGGCACGAATATGCCATGCGGTTGCGGGTCGATCCAGTGGCCGAGGCGGGGCATATCCCCCATATGGAAACGATGGCGCCCGAATCCCAGCTTCCGGATGTATTGACCGACTGGTTCGGGCAGCACGGTTGGGCACCGCGGTCGCACCAACTGGACATGCTGGAGGCCGGGCGTGCCGGGCGGAACGCCTTGCTGGTTGCGCCGACAGGGTCGGGCAAGACGCTGTCGGGGTTCCTCCACACGCTGGTGGATTTGATCGAAGTCGCTTCGCCGAGCGTCAGCGAGGTGCCCGGCCGAGCGTCAGCGAGGTCCAGCGATGGGGAAGATTCTCGCTCCGCTCGAACGGGGTCCTCGCTAACGCTCGGACAAGTGGAACAGGGATTACACACCCTATACATCTCTCCGCTGAAGGCGCTGGCCGTGGATATCCAGCGCAATCTGCTGACTCCGATCGAGGACATGGGCCTCGACATCCGCGTCGAGGCGCGGACCGGCGACACACCGTCGGACCGCAAGAAGCGCCAGCGCGAACGCCCGCCGCAGATCTTGCTCACCACGCCCGAATCCCTGTCGCTCCTGCTGAGCTACCCCGACAGTTTCCTGATGTTCGCGGACCTGAAAACGGTCGTGATCGATGAGGTCCACGCCTTTGCGACCGGCAAGCGCGGCGACCTGCTCAGCCTGTGCCTGTCGCGGTTGTCGGCGATCAATCCGGCGCTGCGGCGGGTGGCACTGTCGGCGACCGTTGCCGATGCCGACGCCTATCGCGCCTGGCTTGCGCCCGACGGCGATATCGATTCGGTGCAATTGGTACGGGGTGAACCAGGCGCGGCCCCGGACATTTCTATCCTGTTGCCGCAAGGCCGTGTGCCATGGGCCGGGCATTCTGGTCGCTACGCTGCGCCGCAGGTGATGGATGCCATCCGCGCCAACCGGACGACGCTGATCTTTTGCAACACGCGCGCGCTCGCCGAGCTCATTTTCCAGGATCTGTGGAAGGAGAACGAGGAACGCCTGCCCATCGGCATTCATCACGGCAGCCTCGATATCGAGGCGCGGCGGCGGGTCGAGAATGCGATGGCGGACAACAAGCTGCGCGGCCTCGTCTGCACATCGAGCCTCGACCTCGGCGTCGACTGGGGCAATGTCGATTGCGTCATCCAGATGGGCGCGCCCAAGGGGTCATCCAGGCTGTTGCAGCGCATCGGTCGCGCCAACCACCGGCTGGATGAATCGTCGAAAGCGATGATCGTCCCGGGCAACCGTTTCGAATATCTGGAGGCGCGGGCGGCGCTCGATGCCGTGGGCGAAGGCGAACTCGACCCGGATGTGTTTCGCAGCGGCGGCCTCGACGTGCTCGCCCAGCATATCATGGCGTGCGGTTGCGCGGCGCCGTTCGACGAAGCGGCGATGCTCGCCGAGGTGCAGGGCGCGCTCCCCTATAGCGCGCTCGATCCGCTGGTGTTTCGCCGCGTCCTCGAATTCATCGCGACCGGTGGCTATTCGCTCAAGGCCTATGACCGGTTCCGCCGACTGGTCGAAGAGGGCGGCAAATGGCGCGTCGCGCACCCCCGCTTCATCGCGCAGCACCGCATGAATGCAGGCATCATCGTCGAGGCGGCGATGCTCAATGTACGATTCAAGAACGGCCGGTCGCTGGGCCGCGTCGAGGAGGGGTTCGCAGCCTCGCTCTCCCCCCGCGACACCTTCTTCTTTTCCGGCATCAGCCTGGAGGTCGAGAAGATCGACACACAGGACGTGATTGTCCGCGCGACCAGCCGCCCGGCGCGCATTCCCAGCTATGGCGGCGCACGGATGCCGCTGACCACGCGGCTGGCCGAACGGGTTCGGGAGTTCCTGGCAAACGACGCCGACTGGCACCGTTTTCCCGGCGAGGTGCGCGAGTGGCTGGAAATGCAGGCGCGGCGATCGCGCCTGCCGCAACCGGGCGAATTGCTGGTCGAGACCTTTCCGCGCGAGGGGCGGCATTACATGGTCGCCTATCCGTTCGAAGGGTGGAACGCGCACCAGTCGCTCGGCATGCTGCTGACCAGCCGGATGGAGCGGCGCGGCATGAAGCCGCTGGGCTTCGTCGCGAACGATTATGCGCTGGCGACATGGTCGCTGGACCCGGTGACCGATCCGCGACCGCTTTTCTCTGCCGACATCCTGCACGACGAGTTCGACGACTGGGTTCAGGGGTCGCACCTGTTGAAGCGCGCGTTTCGCGAAGTGGCGGTGATCGGCGGGCTGGTCGAGCGCCAGCACCCCGGCAAGCGCAAGACCGGCAAGCAGGTCACTTTTTCGACCGACCTGATCTACGACGTGTTGCGCCGGTACGAGCCCGACCATCTGCTGCTGAAAGCCGCGTGGGAGGACGCCCGCGCAAAAATGACCGATGTCGGGCGGCTGGCCGACCTGCTCGACCGCGCCGAAGGCACGATCCTGCACGTCGACTTGCCCCGCGTGACGCCGCTCGCGGTGCCGGTGCTGGTGATGATCGGGCGCGAAAGCGTGCCACAGGGCACTGCCGATGACGCATTGCTGGAAGAAGCGGAGTTATTGGCCAGAGAGGCGATGGCGTAACACAAATCCTCGCCTTGAGGCGAGGGGGACCGCGAAGCGGTGGAGGGGTGCAAAATTCGCTGCGTTAGCAGCGAGCAATGCTTCCGCATGGCTTCGTCGCACCCCTCCGTCAGCCTTCGTCCGACACCTCGCCTCAAGGCGAGGATTGAGACTTAAGAACCCGGAGCCAGGTTCACCGCGGCGTGCTTGCCGCGACGATCGACTTCGAGTTCGAAGTTCAGGCGGTCGCCCTCGTTCAGGGTCGACATGCCCGCACGCTCGACGGCCGAGATGTGCACGAACGCATCGGGCTGTCCGTCGTCACGTTGAATGAAGCCGAAGCCCTTCATCGCGTTAAAGAACTTGACCGTTCCGCTTGCCTTTTCGCCCGTCAGCTCGCGCTGCGGCGCACCGCCGAAGCCGCCGCCGGCACCGCCGCGCGGAGCCGCATCGCGGTCGCGTGGTGGAGCACGATCGGTGACCGGAAGGGGCTCGCCCTCGATCTTCAGTTCAGTTGCCGAAATGCGGCCGCCACGATCGACGAGGGTGAAGCCGAGCGGTTGACCCTCGGCAAGACCAACGAAGCCAGCCTGTTCGACGGCAGAGATGTGAACGAACACGTCCTCTGCACCGTCATCGCGCACGACGAAGCCGAACCCCTTTTGCGCGTTGAAGAATTTTACGACACCAGTGCCTTCACCGACGACCTGTGCGGGCATACCGCCGCGCGGGGCACCACCACTGAAGCCGCCGCCACCGCCGCCAGCACCACCGCCGCTGCGGAAACCACCGCCGCCGTAGCCACCACCACCGCCACCACCGCCGAAACGGTCACCGCCGCCGCCACCGCCGCCGAAGCGATCACCGCCGCCGCCATAGCTGCTGCTGCCACCCGAATCGCCGCCACCAAAGTCGTCACGCTTGTCGCGTCCACGTCCGCCGCGCTCGCCGCGACGCCCCTTGTCGAAACCCATGCCTGAATCCGTATTCCTGTATTCGCCCGCCTGATCGATCAGGAAAATTCGCGCCCTGGACGGCGAACACAAACTTCCTCGGCGCGAATCGCTTTGCGCCAACATCGTTCGTTAATGGAAAAAATCGAGCGCCGCGAGCGATTTTGCGCGGAGAGCTTACTTGCCCTTCGCTCCCTTCAGCGCGCGAACCGCCGCGAGCGTGCCGGTGATGTGGCCGTCGGGCTTCATCTCGGAGTGCATGTAGGCGATCTTGCCGTTGCGGGCGATGACGAACGAGGTGCGGTTCGACCGCGGCATCAGGGGGAGCGCGACGTCGTAATCGGCGATCATCTTTGCACTGGCGACCGCGACCGGGAACTTGCTGCGGCAGGCTTCGGTCGAGAAGCGTTGCAGATCTTCGATCGGATCGGCGGCGACGCCCACGATCTGCGCACCCGCCTTGCGGAAATCGTCGCTGGCATCGGCAAACGCCTTGGTCTCGATGGTGCACCCTGTCGTGAATGCCTTGGGGAAGAAGTAGAGTACGACCGGCCCCTTCTTCAGCGCCTGGGCCAACGAGAACGGGAAGGTCTTGCCCGCCATTGCTCCCTGCGTCGCGAAATCAGGTGCGGCGGCACCGACCGGAAGCGCGGCCAGTACAGGGCGCGCGATGGCGACGGCAGCAACGGTAGCAAGGTGCACGAAGCGGATCATGGGGCGGCCTTTTCGAAGAACACTGATACTCTCCCTAGACCGTCAAAACGCCGCGACCAAGCCCGGACTGTGGACTCCGGCAACGCGCATCCCCACATGCGTCGCAATGCCGCCCATGATCGAGGCAGGGCCCGCAACCGCGCCTGACGGATTTGCGACGCTCCGCCGATTCCTTCCCTATCTCTGGCCCGCCGATAACCGCGCGCTGAAGACGCGCGTCGTTGTCGCGATGACGCTGTTGATGATCGCGACGGCCGCGAACCTGTCGATGGGCTGGCTCTACAAGGCCGCGATCGACCGGATGGTTCCGGGCATGGCTGCGGGTGCGCAGATCGCTATTGCGCTGGTCGCGGCCTATGCCGGTGCGCGGTTTGCGGGCGTTTTGTTCAACAATCTGCGCAACGTCATTTTCGAGCGCGTGGGGCAGGATGCGACCCGCGAACTGGCCGAACACACGTTCCGCCACCTCCATAATCTCAGCCTGCGTTTCCACCTCGACCGGCGGACCGGAGCGGTCGCGCGCGTGATCGAGCGCGGCACCAAGAGCATCGACACGATGCTCTATTTCCTGCTGTTCAACATCGCGCCGACAATCGTCGAGCTGGTCATAGTGTCGATCATGTTCTGGGTGAAATTCGGTTTCGGGCTGGTCGCGGCGACGCTGATCATGGTCGTCGCCTATATCTTCTTCACCCGCGTCGTGACCGACTGGCGCGCGAAGCTGCGTGAAGACATGAACACGATGGATACCGGCGCGGCGGCAAAGGCAGTCGATTCGCTGCTGAATTACGAGACGGTGAAGTATTTCAACGCCGAGGAGCGCGAGACCGCGCGCTATGCCGGCGCCGCGCGCGCCTATGCCGATGCGGCGGTGAAGTCGGAGAACTCGCTCGCCTGGCTGAACATCGGGCAAAGCTTCATCACCAACGCGATGATGGCGGGCGCGATGGGCTTTATCGTCTGGGGCTGGGCGCAGGGGCGCTTCACCACCGGCGATGTCGTGCTGGTCAACACCCTGCTTGCCCAGCTTTTCCGCCCGCTCGACATGCTCGGCATGGTCTATCGCACGATCCGCCAAGGCCTGACCGACATGGAGGCGATGTTCGACCTGATCGATACGCCCGCCGAGATCGTCGATGTGCCGGGGGCAGCGCCGTTGCAGGTTGGCGCAGGAGAGGTGCGGTTCGAGGATGTGCGGTTCGGCTATTCGCCCGACCGCGAGATCCTGCACGGGATCAGCTTTGCTGTTCCCGCTGGCGGAACGCTTGCGGTGGTCGGACCGTCGGGCGCGGGGAAATCGACGCTCGCCCGCCTGCTCTATCGTTTCTACGACCCGACCGGCGGGCGCATCACCATCGACGGGCAGGACATCGCGCAGGTGAAACAGGCGACGCTACGCGCCGCGATCGGTATCGTCCCGCAGGACACCGTGCTGTTCAACGACACCATCGGTTACAACATCGCCTATGGCCGTGATGGTGCGACGCAGGCGGACGTCGAAGCAGCGGCGCGCGGTGCCGCAATCCACGGCTTCATCGCCTCCACCCCCGACCAGTATCTGACCAAGGTCGGCGAACGCGGCCTGAAACTGTCGGGCGGCGAAAAGCAGCGCGTTGCCATTGCGCGCACACTGCTCAAAAACCCGCCGATCCTGATCCTTGACGAGGCAACCAGCGCGCTCGACAGCCGGACAGAGGCGGAAATCCAGGCAACGCTGAGGGCCATTGCCGAACGCCGCACGACCATTGTCATCGCACACCGCCTGTCGACCATCGTCGATGCCGACGAGATCGTGGTGCTGGAAGCCGGCAATGTTGCTGAGCGCGGAACGCATGCCAACCTGCTGGCGAAGAATGGGCTTTATGCCGAGATGTGGGCACGCCAGGCGGCCGAGCAGGACGAGGCGGTCGCCGCCGAATAGCGACAGCGATCTGGGTAATTCCGCCTAGAAGTGCACGCCTACCGCCGCATTGTATGACAATGTGCCGGTGCGCGCATCGATTGCCGCCCCCGCGCGCACGACCGGCGTGTTTTCGACCCTGAACGCCTTTGACACGCCGATCGCGAAGGCGACCGAGTCGCCGCGCCCGCCGATGCCCACAGCGCCCATGCCTTCACCCGGCACGATCGAGTGTGGCAGGCTGGATATCGCGGCGGTCGAGGCTGCCGCCGCATTGATCTCCCGCCGTATCACCGTGTTGTTCGCGGCGATCAGGCTAGTGGTGTGGTCGTCGTACCGGGCCGCGATATTCGCCATGCTGCGGTCGGTATAGTCGTTGGCCATGGTGACCGCCTGCGCCTGGCTCTGGGCGACTTGTCCTACCGTTGCGGCATCGCTTGTGGCAACACCGTCGGCAACTCCCGAAACCCGGCGATTGCCCGCCGTGCCCGCCAATGACACTTCGGTACCGCCGGTCTGGGCACCGACCGTAATGGTTCCTGTCGGCGTCTGTTGTTGGACCAGGCCGATCCGGCCGGCGATCACGTCGCCGCGCAAAGTCGATGTCGCCGTCTGTGCGTTGGTCGCGATCTGCGTGGCGGCGGCAATATCCGTCGTGTGCTGCGCCAGGATAACGTCATGCGCATCCACGCGTCCGTCGAGCGTGCCGATGGCGCTCGTATTTGCCGCAATCGCCGATGTATTCGCGGCGATCGAGACATCCTGACTGTCGTCCCGCAGGCCGTTGGCTGCAATGGCTGCCGAATTCGACAGGCCGATATTGGCATTGGCGGCAATGGATACGTCCTGCGCATCGTCACGCAGCACATTTGCCGCAATGGCGGCGGTATTGGCCGTACCGACCGCGGTATTCGCGGCAATCGCCGAAGTGTTGGTCGCGACGGCTGACGCCTGTGTCGCCAGGGCGGCTTCCAGAGCTGTCGTGCGTGCAGCAAGCGGCGGCAGCATGCCCTCTACGCTTGCAAGGCGCCCGTCGAGTGCCGCCACCAAGGCCCCGTTGGCAGCAATTTGCGCGGTCACCACGCTATAGTCATAGTTAAGCTGGGCAATGGCCGTCGTATTGGTGGTCGTCTGGTTATTGAGGATATTTACATCGACGTTGAGCGATGAGACCTGGCCATTGAGGGTTATGATACTGTTGAGCAGGTCGCCAAGCGTCGGTAGCTGGGCACTGGCTGTAGACGCATTTAGCAAAAGCACAGTCGCGGTAACCGGCTTCAGCGCCGCCTTAAAGCGGCTAAAATGGTGGTATGTTGTCGACATTGGCCGAACCCCTTTGAGGGATTCGATTAAACACAATTGATTGGAGATGATTTTAGGGATGGTCCGGCCATTTTACGGATTTTATGTAAAACTACATCCAAATCCGGTGACAATATTGAACAAATTTGACAGTGCCATAGTTTAGGATCTAACAATGGTTATCGAAAAAATAACGCAGAACAACGTAAACTGCGCACTTTGAATCCCAGTGGGGGCTGGATGTCATGGGTGTCGTAACGAATATTGGCCGATCGCCACACTTTCCGATAGGTGAAACCGCTTCGGCGACGGACTTTGTCCGCCATTTTGGACAATATGCGACCAATTCCCTACGACAGCCTGTCTATATCACGCAGCACGGTCGCGTAAATTGGGCGCTGATAAGCGCTGATCTTATGACGCAGTTTGAACGCAGTGGTTCGATCGATGCTAACCGTGATACGCAGCTTGATGTGATACTCGATAGTATTGCGACGCTGGTTATACAACTCGACAGTTCCCTACATATTACGCGCATGAATCTGGCAGCACGTCGGCATTTTCAGCTATCGGATGCCGAAACAAGATCTTCTCATCTATCAATATTGGTTCGTTCCACAGCACAATCCTATTTGATGGACGTATGCCAGCGTGTTCTCGATTCAGGGAATATCGAGAATTTTGAATTCGACTCAATATTATATCCTGGCAGAACAGTGAACGTGCAGGTTGTGCCGACTTCGGAAGGCCTCGTGATGACTGCAGATGTGATTTCCCAAACCGTACAGGTTCGCCGTGCTTATGCCGCCTCTGCGGCTGCTGCGGCGGCGGTGGACGCCATCGATATACTGGGCCGCGGACGGATCAATATCCATGGAACGATTACGACCGCCAGTGAAACACTGGCAACACTTGCGAAGACGACGACAGACAAGATTATAGGGCTCCGTCTGCCATCGCTGTTCGATCAGGACAGTCGCAATGCCGTGCGCGATGCAGTCGAAACTATGTTGACCACCGGGGAACCCTTATCGGTCGATGCGAACCTGTTGGATGGCACAAAAGCAAATACACACGTGAAATTGGGCGGCGGAGTCGAACGCGACATTGGCTCGATCACCGGAGCGGCCTTTATGGTGGTCGCCTGCTAGGCAAAATTTCAGCGGGACAATCGTCCGCTCGACGGTGAAGCAAAGACACGGCTAAGGGCGCACCTGTGCCAACGCCTCTCGACATTCTCCGGACGACATTCGGCTTCCCTTCATTTCGCGGGCGGCAGCGCGAGGTCATCGACCGCGTCATGGGCGGCCAAAATACGCTGGCTGTTATGCCGACCGGCGCAGGCAAGTCGTTGTGCTATCAGGTGCCGTCGCTCGCGCTCGCAGGGACATGCATCGTCGTATCGCCGCTGATCGCCTTGATGCACGACCAGTTGCGCGCGGCCGAGGCCGTCGGGATCCGTGCGGCCACGCTGACGAGCGTCGATACCAACCAGATGGAAACGATCGAGCGGTTCAAATCGGGCGCGCTCGACCTGCTCTATGTGGCGCCGGAACGTGCCTCCAACGGCGGTTTTCAAGACCTGCTGTCACGTGCGCCGTTGGCTCTGTTTGCGATCGACGAGGCGCATTGCGTCAGCGAATGGGGGCATGATTTCCGGCCGGATTACAGGCTGCTCCGCTCCCTGCTCGACCGGTTCGGTGCAGTTCCGCGGCTGGCGCTGACCGCGACCGCCGATGCGCACACGCGTGCCGACATTCTTGCCCAGCTTGGCATTCCCGACGACGGGCTGGTCCTTGCCGGCTTCGACCGACCCAATATTCGCTATGCGATCAGCCCGCGCAGCGGGACCACGAAGCAGGTGGCCGATCTGGTCGCGGCAACCCCCGGCCCCGGCATCGTTTATGTCCAGTCACGCGCCGGGACCGACAAGCTGGCGGAAGGTCTGGGCGCAACAGGACGCCCTGTGCGCGCCTATCATGCGGGTCTCGATCCCGCCGTCCGCCAGCGCAATCAGGCTGCCTTTGTCTCGAGCGAAGACATGGTGATGGTTGCAACGATCGCGTTCGGCATGGGCATCGACAAGCCGGATGTCCGCTTCGTCGCGCATGCCGGCCTGCCGAAATCGATCGAGGCTTATTATCAGGAAACCGGACGCGCGGGCCGCGACGGCGACCCCGCGATAGCGCATCTGTTCTGGGGTGCCGATGATTTCGCCAAGGCGCGTCAGCGGCTAGGCGAGGTGTCCGAAGACCGGATGGCGGGCGAGCGCGCGCGGCTGGCTGCACTGGCAGGATTGGTCGAAACCGCAGGGTGCCGCCGCGCCGCGCTGCTGCGTCATTTCGGCGAAGACCCGCCTGAAACCTGCGGAAATTGTGACAATTGCCTCTCACCGCCTGCACGAACCGACCTGACGCAACTCGCGCAAAAGCTGCTCTCCGCCGTGTACCGCACCGGACAGATGTTCGGGGTTCAGCACATAGAATCTGTCCTGACCGGCCATGCGACGGACAAGGTGACGAAGGCTGGCCACGACCGGCTGAGCGTATTCGGCATCGCACAGGGCGAGGAAGCCGCGCTGATCAAGCCGGTTGCGCGGGCGTTGCTGCTCCGCGATGCGCTCGACCAGACAGAGCATGGCGGGCTGGCGCTGGGGCCAGCGGCGCGGGCGATCCTGAAGGGGGAGGCCTCGTTCGAGATCGCCGTTCCGCCCAAGACTGTCCGTCAGCGCCGCCGCGATTCCGGCGCGGTCAATCCGGTCGGCGATCCCCTGTTCGAGGCGTTGCGCGCCTGTCGCCGCGATTTGGCCGTCGAGGGCAATGTGCCGCCCTATGTCATCTTCCACGATTCGACGCTGCGCGAGATCGCAGCGGCACGGCCCGCGACACTCGATGCTCTGGGCAGGATCGGCGGGATCGGCCAACGCAAGCTTGACGCTTATGGGGATGCTTTTCTTGCCGTCGTCCGGCAGTATTAGAAACAGGAGAAGTCTACACATGTTTCGCACGATCGACGATCGCGTGCTGGTCGCACCGCAAATCGGCCCTGACCAGATTGACGAGGCCAAGGCGCAGGGCGTGACCCTCGTCATCAACAACCGGCCCGATGGTGAATCGCCGAGCGAACCCCAGGGTGACGAGATCGAGGCGGCGGCGCGTGCGGCGGGCCTTGATTATGTTGCGATTCCAGTGGGTCACGGGGGATTTTCCCAGCCTCAGGTCGATGCGATGGCGGCGGCGCTCGATGGTGCGGAGGGCAAGGTGCTCGCCTATTGCCGGTCGGGAACGCGCTCGACACTGCTCTGGTCGCTGGCACGCGCAAAGGCGGGCGATGCGCCGCAGACGCTGCACGAAAAAGCCAATGGTGCGGGGTACGACCTGACCCCGGTTGCCGCGCTCATCGAGATGCTTTCGAAAAAATGAGCGTGAGGCTGGTTCGAAAATTGGCCTCGGATGGCCCAAGCTGTCACCGGAACCTCATCCCGCCTGCCCTTCTGCCAAGCGCGCTATTGCCCGACGTAAATCCTCCGGCCGATCGCCCGCTTCGATTTCCAGATAGGTCACGCCAGCCCGGCGCAGCGCTTCCTTCTTTACGGCGTCACGCACCGCAGCTGTACCCTGGAAATGCCCGGCGCCTTGGTACTCGATTGCGGCCAATGGCATACCAGCCCGATCAACGATCAGCAGATCGACGCGCTTGGAATTGATGGCGCGATATGCCTGTTCGCTTGGTGATGCCAGAATTTCACCGAGGCTGACCTGGGCCATTACGCGCCAAGCCCGCTCAAGCGACGCAACCGCCTGCTCTACCGCCACGAAAAGCCGGAACTCCGGCGCATTGAGTAAGCGTCGTTCTTCAAATGAAGCCTCGATTACGCAACGCAATTGCTGCGCCGCGTCGAATGTGGGAGCCGCTGCTTGCTCTCCCACCGACCGAATTGGTTTCAAGGCAGGCTTGATCTTTTGCCCATGTCGTCTTCGCCATTCGGCCCGTGCCCAGTTCGCGCGCACGCGCTCGCCTGCAATACCCAGTATGACCCCGCCGAACACCAATAAGAAAACGAGCTTATTGAGCTCCGAATGTTGTGATAAACTTTCTATCATCTCAAGGTACCCTTGCGGCTGAATTCTAGCACTGATGATCCTGTGAAAGCGTTTTCGAGTCTAGCGGAGGGTAAGATGAACTGGATGATGCTCGTCGGGTCGCTGGTCGCGGTGCTGGCACTGGCGGGCATAGCAAAATGGCTCGACCTGGGCGGCGATGCGCGGCTTGATGCCGACATGGTGCGTGAATTCGTGGAAGAACAGGGGTTTGTCCCGACCGAAACCGTGCTCGACCGCGCGGGGATGGGGGCGCTGGTGCGCGATGCCGAAGGGCGCGTCATGCTGGTGCGGCGGCACGGCGCACATTTCGTCGTGCACCCCGTTGCCGATTTCGCCGCCGCCCGGCTCGACCACCGTTTCCTGACGCTCGGCAAGACGACGCTCGATCTGGGCGATGCTGCCGGTGTGTGGGCGGCACGATTGCGGCGGTTGCCGGCATGACGAGAGCTACCGCTTTCCTGAGCTTGTCGAAGGATTGCCCCTCGACTTTGCACAGATCCGAAGAAGGGCAGCCCTTCGACAAGCTCAGGGAAGCGGAGAGTTTATGACGCTGCCCAATCCCGTCGATTACGCCGTGCCCGGATTCGTGCTGCTGGTGCTGGCCGAGATGCTGGTCGCGCGCAGCCGCGACCGGGCACGCTATTGTCCGAAGGATACGCTGACGTCGCTGATGTTCGGGCTGGGCTCGACGGTGGCGGGGGCGCTTGCGGGCGGCGCAGTCTTTGCGCTCGCGCTGTGGCTTTACCAGTTCCGCCCGATCACCATCCCCTTCGCCTGGTGGGCGTGGCCATTGTGCTTCGTCCTCGACGACCTCGCCTATTATGTCTTCCACCGTACCGCGCACCGCGTTCGCTGGTTCTGGGCGAGCCACGTCAATCATCATTCGAGCCAGCACTATAATCTGTCGACCGCGCTGCGGCAGACGTGGACCGGCTTTTTCGCGGGGTCGTTCCTGTTCCGGATGCCGCTGTTTCTCATCGGCTTTCACCCCGCGATGGTCTTCTTCTGCGCGGGTCTCAACCTGATCTATCAGTTCTGGATCCATACCGAGACGATCGGGCGGATGCCGCGCTGGTTCGAGTTCGTGATGAACACGCCGTCGCACCACCGCGTCCACCACGCGGTCAACCCGCGCTATCTCGACAAGAATTACGCGGGCGTCTTCATCGTCTGGGATAAAATTTTTGGCACCTATGTGCCCGAGGACGACGAGGACCGAATCCGCTACGGAATTGTAAAACAATTGGGCAGTTTCAACCTGATCTGGTCGGTTTTCCACGAATGGGTCGGCATCGGGCGGGACTTGTGGGCGGCCCCGTGGCGCGCCAAGCTGATGTACCTGATCGGCCCGCCGGGGTGGAGCCATGACGGATCACGCGAGACGTCGGACATGATCCGCCGCCGCTGGGAGGAGCGCCGGACATGCCAGAAGACGGGCCAGGAGACGGGGAAGAATTCGACATCATCGTCGTCGGCGGCGGATCGGGCGGAAGTGCCGCCGCAGGCCGCCTGAGCGAAGGCGGCAGATATTCGGTTTGCCTGATCGAAGCAGGTGGCAAGAATACCGCCTGGCAGATTTTGGCCCCCGCGATGCTGGGGCAGATCCCCAAGGCCTCGAACTGGCGCTACGAAACGGTGCCGCAAAAGGGCCTGAACGGGCGGCGCGGATACCAGCCGCGCGGGCGCGGCCTCGGCGGGTCGTCGGCGATCAACGCCATGATCTATATCCGCGGGTGCAAATGGGATTACGACAATTGGACAGCGCTCGGCGCGACAGGATGGTCGTACGACGATGTCCTCCCGTACTTCAAACGCGCCGAGAATAACGAGCGCGGCGGCGACAGTTTTCACGGGGTGGGCGGGCCGCTGAACGTCACCGACCAGAAATGGCCGAACCAGGGAAGCCTCGATTGGGTAGAGGCCGCTGCTTCGCTGCAACTGCCGCGCAACGACGACTTCAATGGCGGGCAGTTCGAGGGTGTCGGCCTGTATCAGGCGACACAAAAAGGTGGCGAACGCTGGTCGACGGCGCGCGCCTATATAGAACCGGCAGTCGCGGCGGGGCGGTTGGCGGTAATGACAAACGCACTCGTTGAACGGATAGAGATAGAGAACGGTCGGGCAACAGGCGTAACCATTCGGCAGGGCTGGTCGCGCAAAACGATCCGCGCGAAGGGCGCGATCATCCTTGCGGGCGGAGCGTTCGGGACTCCGCAGATATTGCAACTGTCGGGCATCGGCCCGGCAGCGCATCTGCAATCTCTTGGCATTCCCGTCGTGGCCGACCGGGCGGCGGTCGGGAGCGACCTTCAGGACCATGTGGATTATGTCACCGCCTATGAGACCGGAGGCGACCTGTTCCACGGCATGTCGCTGAAAGGGCAGTGGCGCGGGTTCAAGGCGATGCTCGAATGGCGCAAGACACGCTCGGGCTGGCTGACCTCACCGCTGGCGGAGGCCGGAGGGTTCGCGCGAACACAACCCGATGTGGCGGTACCCGATGTGCAATTCCACTTCGTGCCCGCACTGCTCGAGGATCATGGGCGCACCAAGGTCCGTCAGATCGGCTTTTCATGCCACGTCTGCGTATTGAGGCCCGAAAGCCGGGGAACGGTGCGGCTGGCAAGTCCCCGCGCGAAGGACGCACCGCTGATCGACCCCAATTTCCTGAATGACGATCGCGACTTGGCCGTGCTCTTGCGTGGCGTGCGGCTGACGCAGCGCATCTGTGAAGCCACGCCATTGTCCGCTTATGGCGGACGAGATCGTCACACCGGCGGCATGACCGACGACAGCGCGCTGGAGGCAGTGATCCGGAATCGGGCCGACACCGTCTATCATCCGGTCGGGACAGCGCGGATGGGGTCCGACGATGCCGCGGTGGTCGATTCCAGGTTGAAGGTGCGCGGGGTCGAGGGGTTGTGGATCGCCGATGCCAGCGTGATGCCGCGGCTGGTCAGCGGGAATACCAACGCGCCGACGATCATGATCGGGGAACGGTGTGCGGATTTTGTCAGAGTGGCGCTGGGGTAGGGTGCGCCGCGGCAAAGCCGCGTCGTCGGTCGGCTATCGCCGCCGGCCGTGCTTGTGTCTGTCCGGCGCTAAGCGCTGCTTAGCTTGGGCGACACTGCGCAAAAGAAGGCCCGGGACTCTCATCCCGGGCCAGTGGTTCGCAGGAGGAACCTGGTTTGGGGCAGCGACGGACAGGGGAGAGGAGCCTTCCCGCCGCTGACCCAAGCTCGTCAATAGTTGTAGGCGCGTTCCCCGTGCTCACCGAGATCGAGCCCTTCACGCTCGACCTCTTCGGTGGGACGCAGCCCCATGACCTTGTCGATCACGAAGAACAGGATTGCGGAGCCAAGACCCGACCACAGCAGGGTCAGCGCCACAGCCTTGATCTGGGTGATCAGCTGTGCAGCCATATCATATTTTCCGACGACCGCCGGGAAGACCGTGTAGTCGAAGAAGCCCTGACCGCCGAGCGACGGATCCGCCACGATTGCAGTGCCGATGGCACCCACGATCCCGCCGATACAGTGAACGCCGAACACGTCGAGGGTGTCGTCGTACTTCAGCGCGTTCTTCACCGTCGAGACGAAGACGAAGCAGATCGGCGAAACCACGAAACCGAGGACGATCGACGTCATCGGCGCGGCAAAGCCGCTGGCAGGTGTAATCGCGACCAGGCCGGCAACAGCGCCTGTTGCAGCACCCAGCATCGATGGTTTGCCGTGCTTGAACTGCTCGATCAGTGCCCAGCTAACCGCCGCCGCCGAAGTGGCGACGAAGGTGTTGATGAAGGCAACTGCGGTCACGCCGTTCGCTTCGAGGTTGGACCCCGCGTTGAACCCGAACCAGCCGACCCACAGCAGGCTGGCACCGATCATGGTCATTACCAGCGAGTGCGGAGGCGTAGCTTCCTTGCCGTGCCCGATACGCTTGCCGATCATGATGCAGCCGACGAGGCCTGCGATGCCCGCATTGATGTGAACAACGGTGCCGCCAGCGAAATCGAGTGCGCCCATGCCCCACAGGAAACCATAGTCGGTCGGCGTGTCTGGCAGGAAGTCCGGGCCAGCCCAGTACCAGACCATGTGCGCGATCGGGAAATACACGATCGTCAGCCAGGCCACGACGAATACCATGAGTGCCGAAAACTTCACGCGCTCCGCAAAGGCCCCGACGATCAGCGCGGGCGTGATGCACGCGAAAGTCATCTGGAAGATCACGAAGACGTATTCAGGCAAATAGACGTTGTTCGAGAAGGTCGCGCCGTAGGTCGAACCGCTGACACCCATCAGGAAGGCCTTTGAGAAGCCACCGAAGAAGTGATTCTCGCCGCCGCTGGTGAAGGCCATCGAATAGCCCCAGCAAACCCAGACCAGCGATGCGACGCTGACGATCATGAAGACCTGCATCAGCACGCTGAGCATGTTCTTCGTACGGACAAGTCCGCCATAGAACAGCGCGAGCGCAGGGACTGACATCAGCAGCACCAGCGCAGACGACACCAGCATCCAGCTGACGTCGCCCTTGTTCACCATCGTCGCCTGTTGCTCGACGGTGGGTGCCTTGATCAATTCTGCGAGCGCGGGCGTGGTTGCCGCAAGGGCAAAAAGCCCCGCTGCCCCGCTCTTTGCAAGTGTCGAGAGCTTCATCATTCCCCCTTCTCTATCAGAGCGCATTTGCGTCGGTCTCGCCGGTGCGGATCCGCACCGCTTCGGAGATCTCGAGCACGAAGATTTTGCCATCGCCGATGGCGCCGGTGTTGGCCGATGCCTGGATAGCTTCGACAACCCGGGGCGACAGGTCGGCGGCGCATGCCACTTCGACCTTCAGCTTGGGCACCATGTTGGTGGAGTATTCCGCACCGCGATAGATTTCGGTCTGGCCCTTTTGCCGCCCGAAACCCTTCACCTCAGTGACGGTCATGCCTGTGACGCCAAGTTCGGTAAGGGCTTCCCGCACCTCATCGAGCTTGAATGGCTTTATGATTGCAACAACGAGTTTCATTCCGCCCCCTAGTTGGCTTGTCCCTGATGCAGTGCAGCAAGAGACGTGCCAGCCAGATCACGAGGACAGAGGGACAGTTAGAAAGTTAACAGGGCTTAACTTTTGTGCAGGGCGTAACAAAAATGCCTAAATTCCGGGCAGCGCGGCGCGGGCAACCTCCAGATCGTCGTCCAGCACCATAACCCTCACCGGAACCAGCCATCCCGAGGAGTCGGCCAGGTTCATACCATTGTCGAAGACGGCGGCATCGATGCCCTCGGCCTCGAGCCGCCCCTTCACGATTGCAGCCTCGGCGGCGCTGGTGAAGCGGGCGAATTCGACGAGGCTCATCAGGTGGCTGTGCCGCCCACTGTCAGCCGATCGATAAGCAATGTCGGCTGGCCCACGCCCGCCGGTACGCTCTGGCCGCCCTTGCCGCAGATGCCGACTCCCTCGTCGAGCGCGAAATCGTTGCCGATGCCGGTCACACGGGTGAGCGCGCTGGGACCGTCGCCGATGAGCGTTGCGCCCTTGATCGGTGCGCCGAGCTTGCCGTTCTCGATTCTGTACGCCTCGGTGCAGCTGAACACGAACTTGCCCGACACGATGTCGACCTGTCCGCCGCCGAAGCTCTTGGCGAAAATGCCGGACTTCACGCGCGAGAGCAGTTCCGCCGGGTCGTCGTTGCCACCCCGCATGAAGGTGTTGGTCATCCGCGGCATCGGCGCGTGGGCATAGCTTTCGCGGCGGCCATTGCCCGTGGGTGCTACACCCATCAGGCGGGCATTCAGGCGATCCTGCATATAGCCCTTCAGGATACCGTCCTCGATCAGCACCGTTTCCGATGTCGGCGTGCCTTCGTCGTCAATCGACAGCGAACCCCGACGGTCGGGAATGCTGCCGTCATCGACCACGGTGACGCCGGGCGCGGCGACACGCTCGCCGATACGGCCCGAGAAAGCGGACGTACCCTTGCGGTTGAAGTCGCCCTCAAGGCCGTGGCCGACCGCCTCGTGCAGCAGGATGCCCGGCCAGCCTGGTCCCAGTAGCACGGCGGTTTCGCCAGCGGGCGCATCGACCGCATCGAGATTGACGAGGGCCTGAGAAAGCGCCTCGTCGATCGCGCGCTGCCAGACGCTCTCTTCGAGCAGCCGGTCGTAGAGGTAGCGGCCACCGGTGCCAAAACTGCCCGCTTCGCGCCGGTCACCCTGTTGCGCGACGATCGAAACGTTCAGGCGCACCAGCGGACGGATATCAGTCGCGGTGAACCCGTCTGCGCGGACGATTTCGACAACGCTCCAGTTGGCGAGGATCGACACCGACACCTGGACCACGCGCGGGTCGCGTGCCCGCGCCTCCGCATCTATCCGCTGGCACAACGCAACCTTCTCCGCGAACGGCACGGCGAGTAGCGGGTTCTCGTCGGTATAGAGATGCCGGTTGCTCCGGCGTGGCGGCGGTGCGCTGGCGGTCGTGGAATCGAGCAGGCGAAGCGTCGCGGCAGCACGCGCGATTCCTCCGGGAGAGACGTCGTCCGAATGCGCGAAGCCCGTTGCTTCCCCGCTCACGCCGCGCAGGCCGAAACCGCGATCGGTGCCGTAGTCCGCCGTCTTCAGGCGGCCATCGTCGAACCCGAAGGCTTCGTTGACGCGATATTGCAGGTAGAGCTCGCCGTCATCGCAGTTCGCCAGCGCATCGCGCGTCAGGCGCTGCGCTTCGTCGGGATTGAGGGTGTCGGCATAGAGAAGCGCGCGGGGATCGGTGGTCATTCCCGCGACATAGGATGCCTAGGCAGCTTTGGCATCCCCTGCATCCAGCCCATGATCGGCAGGCCCGCCGATCAGCACGAAATGCCGGTCGCAATAACCGCAATCGACGGCACCACTCTCGTCGATCTCGAGCCAGACACGCGGGTGACCCAGCGCGGCGGGAACTTCGCCCGATCCGTCGCAGGCGACGCGACGATGGGATGTGCGGATGGTTTCAGGATGATCGATCACGGAACCAGTGCTTAGCAACGACGCCTCGAAGCATCAACGGCCCTCTTGCGTCGTGAATGGCCCTCGTCCATCGCAGATCCATGAGCACCGCAGCGATCGAAATCGAGGGATTGTGCAAAACCTACGCGGGCGGAAAGCGCGCGCTGGACGATATCACATTGTCGGTGCCGCGGGGACAGATTGTAGGATTGCTAGGCCCGAACGGTGCCGGAAAATCGACCACAATCAACATCTTGTCGGGCATGGTCACCAAGACCGGCGGCACAGCGCGCATATGGGGCTTCGACATTGACGAGCATCCGCGCAACGCCAAGGCGTCGATCGGTATCGTGCCGCAGGAAATATTGTTCGATCCCTTCTTCACGCCTTTCGAGGCGCTGGAACTTCAGGCCGGACTCTATGGTGTGCCAAAGGCAAAGCGGCGCTCGATGGAACTGCTGCGTGCCGTCCACCTCGAGGACAAGGCCAACGCCTATGCGCGCACCCTGTCGGGGGGCATGAAACGCCGCCTGCTGGTGGCCAAGGCCATGGTGCATTCGCCGCCCGTTCTGGTGCTCGACGAGCCGACAGCCGGTGTGGACATCGAACTGCGACAGCAATTGTGGAGCTACGTTCGCTCGCTCAACGCGCAGGGCGTGACGATCGTGCTGACCACCCATTACCTCGAGGAAGCCGAAGAGCTGTGCGACCGGATCGCGATCATCAACCACGGCAAGCTGATCGCGAACAAGCCCACGCGCGAACTGGTCGGCATGGCGCAGGAAAAAATCGTCGAGGTCACCGTCGATCGCGACCTGGCCGCGCCGCCGCAATCGCCACTGTTCGCCAAGATCGAACTGAAGGGTGAGCGCGTGCTGGCGATCACCTATTCCAAAGCGACAGCCAACGCGGGCGACGTGCTGGGTGCTGTCGGAGCCGCGGGCCTCGGCATCGTCGATGTTTCGACCCGCGAGGCCGACCTGGAGCACGTCTTCCTCAACCTGACGCGGGCCGCCGCCGTTGAGTGACAGCGACGTCCTGATCATCGGCTCGGGCGCAGCCGGGCTGACGGCGGCACTTAACCTTGCTGACCGGTTCAGGGTGACGGTCCTCGCCAAGGGATCGCTCGGCGAGGGCGCAACCGGGTGGGCGCAGGGCGGCATTGCTGCGGTTCTGGAACAAGGCGACACGTTCGAAAGCCATATTGAAGATACGATCGTCGCGGGCGCAGGCCTGAACGATCGGGCCGTCGTCGAATTTGTGGTCGAGAGTGCGCCCGCAGCTATCGCCCGTCTCGAAGAACTGGGCGTGCCGTTCAATACCGACGGAAACGCCCTGCACCTGACGCGTGAAGGCGGACATAGCCACCGCCGCATCGTCCATGTCGCCGACGCGACCGGCGCGGCGATACAGACGGCGCTCGAAAAGGCTGCCCACGCCCACCCGAACATCACGCTGGTCCCCGACATCGTGGCGATCGACCTGATCACCGGACGACATCAGGAACATTTCTCGACCAGCGGGCGCGTGCACGGGCTGTACGCGTTCAACCGGCGAACGAAGCGCGTCGAAACCTGGACGGCGCGCGCGACCATTCTTGCCACGGGCGGCGCGGGGCGCACCTATCTTTATTCGACCGCCCCGCGCGGCGCGACAGGCGACGGCATCGCCATGGCGTGGCGCGCGGGATGTCGCGTGTCGAACATGGAATTCATGCAATTCCATCCGACCTGCCTTTACAATCTGGAGGTCAAGAATTTCCTGATTACCGAAGCCGTGCGCGGCGAAGGCGGACTGCTCAAATTGCCAACCACCGGCGAACGCTTCATGCCGCAGTTCGACGCGCGCGAGGAACTGGCGCCACGCGACATCGTCGCCCGCGCGATCGACCACGAGATCAAGCGGCTGGGCCTCGACTATGTCCACCTCGACATCAGTCACAAACCGCCCGAATTCGTGCGCGAACATTTTCCCAATATCTACGACAGGTTGATCGGTCTGGGCATCGACATCACGAAGCAACCGATTCCCGTTGTCCCCGCACAGCATTATACGTGCGGCGGCGTGCTGATCGACCGGGACGGCTGTACCGATGCCAGGGGGCTATATGCCGCAGGCGAAGTCACGCAGTCCGGCCTTCACGGTGCCAATCGCCTCGCGTCGAATTCGCTGCTCGAATGCCTGGTGTTCGGCGAGGCGGCGGCGCGGCACATCAACGCCAATTGGGATTCGCTCGCGCCGCCTCCCGCAGTGCGCGTATGGGACGAAAGCCGCGTTACCGACAGCGACGAAGAGGTCGTCATCCAGCAGTGCTGGCGCGAGATCCGGCATTTCATGTGGAATTTCGTGGGGATCGTCCGCACGACCAAGCGGCTCGAACGCGCCAAGCACCGGATCGACCTGTTGCGGCACGAGGTCGAAGAATATTACAGTCATTTCCGCGTCACGCCCGACCTGATCGAGCTGCGCAACCTGGTTGAGGTAGCCGATCTGATCATCCGGTCTGCGCTGAGCCGCAAGGAAAGCCGGGGGCTTCACTACACGCTCGATTATCCCGAGCTGCTGCCGAAGGCGGTCGATACGGTTTTGATTCCGTAACTTGGCACCCGCTCGCGTCATGGTTCATAGCGTTGCCTTTTTGCAACGCAGCATGAAGCATTAACAACCGATCAACCGCAAAGCTTGCCGCTGTCACGCAAGCGCAACATAACCCGCTAAGGGGCAGTGCAACGGCGTCAGGGGCGCTGGTGATTCGGCTCGCGAATTCGAGCTTACTAGGGGTAAACAGGGATGAAGACTCAGCTGTACGTCGGCGTGGCGTTCGCCGCGCTCGTTTTTTCGCATGGTGCTTATGCGCAATCGACCGGCGCGGTCGATTTCGACGAAGCCACGATCGTTGTCACTGCGGCCTCGACGCAAGGCATAGCCGGCATCCAGGTGCCGGATACCTCGAAGTCGAAAGCTGTTCTGACCGACGTCTTCATTCAACGGCAGGCGCCGGGCGCCTCGATCAACGACATCATCAACCAGATGCCGGGCGTCAGCTTTTCGAGCAACGATCCGTTCGGATCGTCGGGCGGTTCGCTGAACATTCGCGGCTTCGACGCCTCGCGCATCAGCCAGACGTTCGATGGCATTCCGCTGAACGATTCGGGCAACTACGCGATCTATGGCAACCAGCAGCTCGACCCCGAGCTGATCGACTCGGTCAGCGTGAACTTGGGTTCGGGTGACGTCGACAGCCCGTCGGCCGGCGCAACCGGTTCCACGGTCAACTATCGCTCACACGTGCCCGACAAGGATTTCGGTGCGAAGGTAGTCGGGTCCGTCGGCGACTTTGGGTTCTTTCGCATCTTCGGCCTGATCGACACGGGTGAATTCACGTCATTCGGTACCCGCGCCTATTTCGCTGCGAGCCATGCCGAAAACTATCAGGCGTGGAACCGCTTTTCGAAGATCGACAAGGATCAGTACAACGCGCGCATCTATCAGCCGTTGGGCGATAATGGCGACTTCATCAGCCTCGCTGGCCACTACAATGTGAACCGCAACAACTTTCAGGGTTCGGTGCCGTTGCGGACCGATCTCGTCCAGCGGACGGTAACCGGCACCACGCCGAACCAGGTTATCACGACCACGCCACGCAACGTCGGCGTCAACGCGACCGATCGTTACCCGCTGTACAATGACGAAGCGTTCTACAACATCGCGCCATGCACGATTAACAGCTCAGTCACGCCCGGCGTGGCCGACGTCGCGAACACCTGTGGCTCGACCTTCGACGAGCGTTACAATCCGTCGAACACCGGCAATATCCGCGGATCGGCGCGCTTCACATTGCGTGACGGCCTGGTCCTGACGGTCGATCCCAGCTACCAGTATGTTAAGGCCAATGGCGGTGGCACGGTCGTTGCGCAGGAAGCGCAGCGTGACGTCAACCCGGGGCTGCAGGATCCGACGCTGCCGTTCAACGCTACGACCAACCCGAACAACTCGAACTGCAACACCACGGCAAATAGCCTGACAGTCAGTTGCCAGACCGGCTATTGGGGGGGCGTACCCTATTTCGGTCGCGACCTGAACGGCGATGGCGACCGGCTCGACACAATCCGCGTGCTCGCGCCAAGCCAGACGGGTACGGCCCGCATCAGCCTCATCGCATCGCTGCGCTGGGACATCAGTGAGAGCCAGACCGTCCGGCTTGCCTATACCTATGACCGCGCGCGTCATCGTCAGACCGGTGAAACCATCTTCCTCACCAACAACGGCAAGCCGATGGACGTGTTTGCGATCAACAATCCGCTGCTCGGTTCGGATAGCCTCGCGCTCCAGAAGCGTGATCGCTTGTCCTACGCAATCCTCCACAAGGTGTCGGCTGACTATCGAGGCAAGTTCTTCGACGACAAGCTGGTCATCAATCTCGGCGTCGGCGCACCGTTCTTCCGCCGCAACCTGACGAACAACTGTGCGACGTCCAGCGCGTCGGGCTTCGTCGAGTGCGGTTCTGCGGCTGGCGTTGCGGCGTTCCAGGCGGGCACCCCGAACCAGACGGTCATCCCAAGCGCCGCAACGGCATCGGGCGCCACGTGCACCGGCACACCTTCGGTCTGCACTTTCCCGACCCAGGGTCCGCAACAGCGCGTCCTTGACTACAACAAGATTCTGCCAAGCGCCGGCTTCACGTTTGAAGTCTATGATCGCACCGATGTTTACGGCAGCTATTCGAAGAACATCCAGGTTCCGGGCACGGACAATCTGTATAACGCCTTCTACTTCCCGGCTGCCTCCGAGAAAGCCCAGCCGAAGCCGGAAGAAACGGACAACTTCGATCTGGGCCTGCGCTATCGCAGTTCGAAGCTGCAGTGGCAGATCGGCGGGTGGTACACGATTTACACCAACCGTCTTGCCAGCTCCTACGATCCCGATCTCGACAAGACGGTTTACCGTAACCTTGGCAAGGTGATCAAATACGGTTGGGATGGGTCGATCTCTTACTCGCCGATCCCGGCGCTCAGCCTCTATGCTTTCGGGTCGTATCTGCACTCGAAGATCGAGAACGACGTGGAAGCGTTCCGCACGACGGCGGCCGGTCCGCTCGGCCCGATCGGAACGATCGTCTATGCACCGACAGCCGGAAAACGTGAATCGAACGCGCCGGTTTACACCTTTGGTGGCGGTGCCAACCTCGACGTTTCGCCGTTCTCGATCGGCTTCGACATCAAGCAAACGGGTCCACGCTACATCTACGACACGAACGAGCCGGTCCGTCAGGTGTTGACCGTTAACGGTGCCGCACAGACCTTCGAAATCTATCCGGCAAAGACGCCCGCATATACGCTGGTTGACCTGAACGCCCGGGTGAACATGGAATGGGCCGGCCTCAACAAGAGCACCTATTTCCAGTTCAACGTTCGTAACGTGTTCAACAATTACTGGGTTGGCTCGATCAACTCCGGCAATGGCTCGCTCAACCAGGGTCCGACCTTCAACACGGTGGGTGCGATCACCAACTACGGAGCGCCGGTATTTACGCAGATCGGCTATCCGCGCACGTTCATCGCATCGTTCGTGATGGGCTTCTGATCTACCGATACTGACGAAGAAAAACCGCCGTCCCTCAGCTCGAGGGGCGGCGGTTTTCTTTTGTGCGTTTACTGGTCGGCGAGGGTTCCCATGCTGCGCAGCGGTCGCGCCATCACGCGGCGGACCATGGGTTCGAAGACATCCAGCGGTTCCGTGTCGTAATCGGGATCGAACGCCGCCTGGTCGTATTTCGCGCAGAACTCTTCACACGCCCCGAAATGCGGATCGTCGCGAAACGCTTCGCGGGCGTCGCGGTCCATTCCGAGATAGTGGAAGTAATAATAGCCCTGGAACGCGCCATGGTGAGCGCAAATCCAGTGTTCCTGCTCGGTCACGAAGGGCTTGATGATCGCGGCAGCCACATCGGGATGGTTATAGGTGCCCAGCGTGTCGCCGATGTCGTGGAGGAGCGCCATCACGACATAGGTTTCGGGGCGCCCGTCACGGTACGCGCGCGTCGCGGTTTGCAGGCTGTGCGTCAGGCGATCAACCGGAAAGCCGCCGTAATCGCCGTCGAGCAGCTTAAGATGCTCAAGTACGCGGTCAGCAACGGTTGCAGCAAAGGGCAAATAGTGTCCGGCGATGATCGACCAGTCTTCCTGCGTCCCCTCGATCATCGCGCGGAAGCGGGCACGCGGCCCTTCATGAATATCGATGTCGGCCATGGCTTTCTCCTGCCCCGCTCTTTCATGCATTCGATCAGAAACTCTGTGCTTCGACAAGGCAGATACGAACGGTTAAGGTCGCCGGATGTCTCGCCCGACACCTTCCCCCGCCGCGTTTTTCGACGACAAGAACCGGGCGTTCTGGATGTTGCAGGGGGCCGGGTGGAGCGGTTACCTGCTGCTGCGCATCGCGAGTGGTGTGGCAAACGGGCTGGGCCTGGCGTTCCTGATCCAGGTACTGGTGTCGGCGGCGACCGGCTATTCGATGACGCTGGTGATGGCCGCCGTCTACCGCTGGCTGATCAACAAATCGCCGCTGATCATCTGGACGGGGTCGCTCGCGACTGTGGTTGTTGCGGTCGGCGCTTATTCCACGATCGACGCCTGGGTCTACACGATGGTCAACGAGGGTCGAAACGTTGTCGAGGTCGACCTGTTCCTCGGCTCTGCCGTCCTCAATGCGCTGCTGCTCGGTGCTTGGTCGGCGCTTTATTACTCGATCAACTTCTTTCTGATCGCCGAGCGACAGACATTGCAACTGCTGAAGCTGGAGGCGACGGCGTCGTCGGCGCAGTTGGCGATGCTGCGGTATCAGCTGAACCCGCACTTCCTGTTCAACACGCTCAACTCGATCTCGACGCTGGTCCTGCTCAAACAGAACGACCGCGCGAATGCGATGCTGGGGCGGCTATCGTCATTCCTGCGCTATACGCTCGTCAACGAACCGGAGGCGCAAGTGACGATCGAGCAGGAGGTCGAGACGCTGAAGCTGTATCTCGATATCGAAAAGATGCGGTTCGAAGAGCGCCTGCAATCGCGGTTCGAAATTGATCCTCGTGTGGCAAAGGCGCGGCTGCCGTCGCTTCTGCTCCAGCCGCTCGTCGAAAACGCGATCAAATATGCCGTTACCACACAGGAAGAAGGCGCCGAAATCGCCGTGGTGGCGCGGTTGAGCGGAGAACGGGTGCAGATCACCGTGTCCGACACCGGCCCGGGGTTGAACGATGCGACGGTACGCCCCAGCTATTCGACAGGTGTCGGGATTGCGAACATACGTGACCGCCTGGCACAGGCTTACGGGCCCGATCATCGCTTCGACAGCGGCAATGCCCCCCAAGGGGGCTTCGCCGTTACGATCGAAATCCCGATGATCGTTGAAGTGCAACGACTAGAGGCTGCATGACCATCAGAACTATTCTCGTCGACGACGAATCGCTTGCCATTCAGGGCATGGAACACCGCCTTGCGGCGCATGACGACGTCTATATCGTCGATACCTGTTCGAACGGGCGCGAGGCGATCCGTTCGATCAAGACGCACAAGCCCGACCTCGTGTTTCTCGATATCCAGATGCCCGGTTTCGACGGATTTTCCGTCGTGCAGGGCCTGATGGAAGTCGAACCGCCGCTGTTCGTGTTCGTCACCGCCTATTCGGACCACGCAATCCGCGCGTTCGAGGCCGACGCGACCGACTATCTGGTGAAGCCTGTCGAAGAGACGCGGCTGGCCGATACGCTTGATCGTGTGCGCCTGCGCCTCGCCGAAAAGCGCGGCAAGCAGGAAGCGGGCCGCCTGATGGAGGCGCTGGCCGAACACGCGCCCGATGCTGCCGAAGAGCTGGCCGACGGTGCCGACGCCCATGCGGCCAATCGGTTCGAAAAGCTGATCAACATCAAGGATCGCGGCCAGATTTTTCGTGTCGATGTCGACACGATCGAGCGGATCGACGCCGCGGGCGATTACATGTGCATCTATACCGGCGACAACACGCTGATCCTGCGCGAAACGATGAAAGATCTGGAACGCCGCCTCGACCCGCGCCGGTTCCAGCGCGTCCACCGCTCGACGATCGTCAACCTCGACCTCGTCAAGCAGGTGAAACCGCACACCAATGGCGAATGTTTCCTGGTGCTGGGATCGGGCGCGTCGGTGAAAGTATCACGCAGCTACAGGGACGTCGTCGCGCGCTTCGTTCACTAGGTCAGGCGCGGCCGGGCAAAAACTTCAATGCCGTCCCGTTGATGCAATGCCGCTTTCCGGTCGGGGGCGGGCCGTCGTCGAAGACGTGGCCCAGATGGCCCCCGCAGCGACGGCAGACGGCTTCGACGCGTTCCATGCCCAAGGTACGATCGACATTGGTCAGGACGCCATTCGGTAAGGCGTCCCAAAAACTGGGCCAGCCGGTGCCGCTGTCGAACTTCGTGCGCGACGAATAGACCGGCAGCTCACAGCCGGCGCAGCGGAAGATACCGCTGCGATGCTCGTTCAGATACGGGCTTTTGCCCGGGAAATCCGTCGCGGCCTGGCGCAGCGTGGCATATTGCGCCGGGGTCAGCCGCTTTTTCCATTCGGCGTCGGTCAGCGTCAGTTCGTACTTACGTGACGGCGCCTTGGCGCAGGCAGTGGTTGCGAACAGCCCCCCAAGCACAAGTGCGCTCGATGTGGCCATGAAATTGCGGCGGTCGATGGTCATGGGGTCGTCTCCGGGATCACGAAACAGATACGTTCGGAGCGCGCCCCAGGTTTCAATAGCGCTCCAGCGTAACCTGCAAACTGCGATAGCCATTCACGAAGCACGCCGGAACCCGTGTCGGCTCACCCAGAGGTTTCACGCGCAACCGGCGCTTCGCCATTTCCTCGAGCAGCACGACCAGTTGCAGCTCCGCAACACGGGCGCCGACGCAACGGTGAATGCCATAACCGAACGCCAAATGCCGCCGTGCGTTCTCACGATCGACGATGATCCGGTCGGCATCTGCGAACACGCTCTCGTCGCGATTGGCCGAAATGTACCAGAGCACCAGCCGGTCGCCCTTCTTGATCTTGTACCCTTCGACGTCGGTATCTTCCGTCGCGGTACGGCGCATGTGCGCGAGCGGCGTCTGCCAGCGGATCAATTCGCTGACGGTATTGGGGATGAGGTCCGGATTGGCCTCAAGCTTGGCGCGCTCCTCAGGGAATTGCGAGAGACCCCATGCATAGGCGGTCATCGAATTGCGGGTCGTGTCGTTACCGCCCACGATCAAGAGGATCAGGTTGCCCATGAACTCGCCCTCGGACATGTGGTTCGTGGCATCCGAGTGAAGCATGATCGAGATCAGGTCGGGCGTGGGTGGTTTGCCTTTTTTCGATTCCCAGACCGCGTTGAACGCCATGCCCATTTCATAGGCCGTCATAAGCCGCGCCTGACGCTGTTCGACGGTGCCGAATGCCTCGACGTCGCCCAGCGCATCGGACCAGCGGGTCAGGTCGTGACGCTTTTCCCACGGAAAATCGAACAGCTTGGCGAGCATGCCGGTCGTCAGTTCGATTGACACCCGCTCGACCCAGTCGAACGCCTCGCCGACCGGCAGATTGTCGAGCACTTCACTGGTACGCGCGACCGCATCTTCGCGCATCCGCACGATCTCACTCGGCGTAAAGGCGGGCGCGACGGTTCGGCGTTGCGCAGTGTGCTGTGGCGGGTCCATCGCAATGAACATCGGCATCCGCACCTCGCCCTCAAGAATGCGTGCGGGGTCGCCCGCGACGGTGATGCCACCGACTTCCCACGATGACGAAAAGACTTTCGGTAGCGCCTCGATATGGACGATCGGCTTGTAGGTTGAGATCGACCAATACGGTCCGAACCGCCCGTTCTCGCAATAATAGATGCCGCCCTGCTCACGCAGCGTGCGGAATGGCGCCTGCCAGCTGTTGGTGGTGTAGAGATGCGGTTGCGTCACATCGAGCGGGTCAGACTCATCCGGCCCGACCATGTCGCCGATATCACCGGTCAATTCGATTGCCGCTGTCGCCATTGCACCTCTCCCGTGCGATTTGGTTGCAAGCTGCTACTTAACTGACACACTTGTCAATAGCGTGTCGATGACACGCACAATAAACCGCTTGAAGTTGACCCGACGTCAACTGGCATAAGGCCGTCATGGTTGATTCGCTCGACATTGCAGAGGTTGCCCGAACCACTGGGCTGACCAGCCGCGCGCTGCGTTTTTACGAGGCGCGAGGGTTGGTGAAGCCGTTGCGTACGGCGTCCGGGCGGCGGCATTACGGCACGGCCGAACTCGACCGGATCAACCAGATCGTGACGCTCAAGCGCGCCGGGCTGAGCCTTGCACAAATCGAACGCCTTATCCGGCGGGGCGCTGTCGATTTGAACACGCTTATCGACGCACAGATCGCTGCTGTTGCAGAACAGGTTCAGGCACTCGCGGAAACGCGCGCGCTACTCCTCACCGTCAAGTCCCGCATCGAGCGCAGCGAGCCCATCGATGTCGCGACCCTTTGCTCGCTGATCAGATACGGAGATATCGAGATGACAGACCAAGCCCAAGCTTGGAAGCAGGTTTCGGACCAATATATGAGCGAGGAAGCCAAGGCCGATTTCGTGACAACGACGCCTCTCATGTGCGCCGAGTTCGATCAAGCGGACTATGCCGCAAAGTGGAAAGACCTCGGCGCGCGGGTCAAGGCGGCGCTTCCGCTCGATCCGACCAGCGACGTCGCATTGGCCTATGCGCGCGAATGGCGCGCGTTGCTTGAACCCTTCATGGCGGTTGCGACACCGGCCATGATGGAAGGGTCACGCAAGATGTACGCGAACATGGGCGAGTGGCAGGGCAAGAACGCCGCCGATCCCGGTTTCGACTTTGAAGTGTTCGAGTTCATCCAGGCAGCGACCGTCGCCGCACGATCGGCCGGACACGACATCGACTATCGCGTCGGCACCGGTTCCGCGCCGGAATAGTCGTAGAACCCGCGTCCCGATTTCCGTCCCGTCCATCCGGCCTCGACATATTTGACGAGCAGGGGCGCGGGGCGGAATTTTGGGTCGCCGGTCGAGGTGAACAACACCCGGCAAATCTCGAGGCAGGTGTCGAGCCCGATGAAATCGGCAAGTGTCAGTGGCCCCATCGGGTGGTTGAGGCCGAGTTTACATGCGGTATCGATGTCGGGAATCGTCGCAACGCCTTCCCCCAGCGCGAAGCAGGCCTCGTTGAGCATCGGCATCAGGATGCGGTTGACGATGAAGCCCGGCGCGTCGTTCGCATGAACGATCACCTTGCCGAGGCTCTGGCCATAGGCCTCGACCGCCGCGACGGTTGCGTCGCTGGTCGCGAGGCCGCGAATGACCTCGATCAGGCCCATGACGGGGACCGGGTTGAAGAAATGCACGCCGATGAAGCGCCCTGCGTCGGGTGCCGCCTGGCCCAATCGCGTGATCGGAATCGACGAAGTGTTGGTCGCGAGAATTGCGTCGGGACGCATCACCTTGCCGACATCGGCAAAGATCGTGCGCTTGATCTCTTCACGTTCGGTAGCGGCTTCGATGACCAGATCGCAATCGCCGAACAATGCCGTATCGCCCACGGTTTCAATTCTTCCCAGCGTCGCATCGCGTGCCTCGCCAGTCAGTTTTTCCTTTTCGACCAATCGACCGAGCGCCTTGGCGATGCCCGCCTTGCCCTTTTCGGCCAGGGCAACGTCACGATCGGACAGGAGAGTGCGATAACCCGCAGTGGCGGAAACCTGCGCAATGCCAGCGCCCATCTGTCCCGCACCGATCACGCCGATTGTCTTCACGCCACGTCTCCAGAAAATGATGGCGTCGCCGTAACCGCAGCTTTGTGATTCAGCTAGGGCGCGCTTTTTTCGGGACGCGCTTCGGCGAGGATCAGCGCGAACTGATCGGTCGCGTCGGTCCATTCGGCGATCGGTGACCAGCCCCCTGTACGAAGCAACAGGCGCGCGTCGCGGGGGCCGTATTTATGGCTGTTTTCGGTGTGGATACTTTCGCCCGCCATCATAGAGAACGTGCGGCCATCAACGTCGAACGACACGGGGCGCGTCGCGACCAGGTGCATTTCGATTCGTGCATAATTGTCGTTCCAGCGCGCGTCGTGGCGGAATGCATCATGCGGAAGGGTGCCGCCCAGTTCACGGTTGATGCGGGTCAGCAGGTTCATGTTGAACCGCGCGGTAACTCCGACGGCATCGTCATAGGCAGCGGACAAGATGTCGACATCCTTCACCCGGTCCATGCCGATCACCAGCATGGCCCCCGTGCCGAGCGATGCGCGCATCGTGCGCAAAAGGTCCGTCGCCGTACGCGCAATCATGTTCCCGATGGTCGAGCCGGGGAAGAAGCCGAGGCGCGGCAGACCTGCAATTTCTTCGGGAAGCGCTAAAGGTTCCGAAAAGTTAGCCTCGAGGGGCAGTACCGGCAGGCCAGGAAAGCTGGTTGCCAGCGTCGCCGATGACGACCGCAGGAAATCCCCTGAAATGTCGATCGGGACATAGGCGGAGGGAGATACTGCACGAAGCAGATGCGGCGTCTTTGTCGATGATCCCGACCCGAACTCAACGACGGCACGGCCCCCGCCCGCCAGCCGTGCGACATCGCCACTATGTGCTTCCAGCAGGGCGGTCTCGACACGTGTCGGGTAGTATTCGGGCAGGCGCGTGATCGCTTCGAACAATTCCGAGCCCGTACGGTCGTAAAACCAGCGCGCCGGAACCGCCTTTTGCGGTTGCGACAGGCCAGCCAGCACATCGGCGCGAAAGGCGGGATCGACGGTGATTTCGGTCGCTTCGTGCAGCAGCATCTACAAATCCTTTGCCAGACGAAGCCCGCTGAACTGCCAGCGCGCTGTCGGCGGAAAGAAATTACGCGTCGTGGCGCGACTTGTTCCCTCCGGAGTTGCCACGCTCGACCCACGCAGCACCATCTGTCCGCTCATGAACTTGCCATTGTATTCTCCGACCGCCCCTCCGGGCGGACGGAAGCCGGGATAGGGAAGAAAGGCGGACGCGGTCCATTGCCAGACCTTGCCGAACGCGTCCTTTACAGCGGCGTCGGACGCTGTTGCCTCCCATTCGAATTCCGTGGGCAGCCGTGCACCGGCCCAACGCGCATAGGCGTCGGCCTCATAGAAGCTGACATGGGCCACCGGTGCCGCGAGATCGAGCTGGCGCAAACCGTAGAGGCCAAATGCTTCGTCGCCGCGCCAGTAGAGCGGCGCCTCCACACCTTCGGCCTGTACCCAGCCCCATCCGTCCGACAGCCACAGGTCCGGTCGGCCATAGCCGCCATCGGCGATGAACACGCGCCATTCCGCATTGGTTACCAGCCGGTCCGCCACCGCGTAAGGTGCCAGCCACACCGAATGGCGCGGGCTTTCACAATCGAAGGCGAACGCACTGTCGCCATGCCCGACATCGACCCGGCCCGTCGGTCCTGCGACCCAGAAGATAGGATCGTGAACGCCGGAAGGCCGCGAAGTTGACACGGTCCAGAGCGCCGGATTCAGCGGGTTCTGCGCGAAGAGATGGAGCACGTCGGTCAGCAGCAATTCCTGGTGCTGTGCCTCGTGATGGCAGCCCAGTTCGATCAAATCGCGGGCTGGCTGTGGCAAGGTCGGAAACGCAGCGTCAACCGCTGCGTCCACATGCGCGCGATAGGACCGGATTTCATCGAGCGACGGACGGGTCAGCATACCGCGACGGGCGCGCGCATGACGTTCGCCCTCGCTGTCGTAATAGCTGTTGAACAGGAAGTGGTAGGCCGGGTCGAACTGCGCGTAGCCCTCTACGAAATCGCGCAGGACGAAGGTTTCCAGAAACCAGGTCGTGTGCGCCAAATGCCATTTTGCGGGCGAGGCGTCGGGCATGGATTGCACAGTGGCATCGGCATCGGACAGCGCCGCGGAAAGATCGGTCGTCAGCGCGCGCGTGACGCGAAACAACATTACCAGCGGGTCAGTGTCGGTCCTGTTTGCCTGTGTTGCCATGGCACCCCCTGATTCGCTTAACTAGCACAGCCAAGAGACACGAACAATTAGGGAACAGAATGGTTCCGGAGATTCTTAACGCGAGGCGCCCGGAACCCACAAAACGTCGTCTGCCCCATTGGCATTGGCGGCACGCGCCGCGACGAACAGCCAGTCCGACAGGCGGTTGAGATATGAGAGCGCAAGCGGGTTCAACGCCGTGTCGGCACTCGCCGCAACGGCGCTGCGTTCGGCGCGGCGGCTGGCGGCGCGCGCGACGTGCAGGGCCGCAGCCAGCGGCGATCCTCCAGGCAAGACGAAGCTCGTCAGCGGCGCGATATGCGTGTTCATCGCGTCGATTTCAGCCTCGAGCCGATCGACCTGTGCCTTGACGACACGCAGCGGCTCCCACGCGAGTGGCTTGTCATCGGGTGTGGCAATATCGGCGCCCAGGTCGAACATGTCGTTCTGGATCATCGCGAGGCGCGCCCGCATTTCGCCCGTTGCGACCGTTCCCGCGACCCCGATCAGGCTGTTGGCCTCATCGACGTCGCCAATCGCCGCCATCCGCGTGGATGACTTTGCCACGCGGCTGCCATCGACCAGGCCCGATGTGCCGTCATCACCGGTGCGGGTGTAGATCTTGTTGAGCTTGACCATCCGGTGCGTCCGGGCGCTCTAGCGCGCCATCGCCATGAACAGCACACAGAGCAGCACCGCCGCAGCCTGAAACCCGACACGGGCGAACATCATCTTGTTCTGTTTCTGGCTCGACAGGCTCGGCCCCTCCGCACCCGATTTCAATTCAGCCTCGGTCGTCTGGAGGAAGGTCACGATCCCGCGGATCAGCGAGACCAGTGCGCCGATGGCGGCAAGCACGATGAGGATGATGAGGAGCGTGGACATGGATACCACTTAGGCGTTCGTCCACCGGAATCCAACGGGCAAGCGTTCCGCGCGGAGATCGGTGAGCAGCACCGCCGGATCGACCCCCGCATCGCACAGGTCGGCGAGTGTCGAACCGGATGTGCGTTTCGCCAGTCGCTTCCCGTCCCGTCCGGCGATCAGGGCATGATGTCGATAGCGCGGCGTCGGCAGGTCGAGCAGCGCCTGCAACAGTCGCTGGGCATGCGTTGCGCTGAACAGGTCGAGCCCGCGGATGACATCGGTCACGCCTGCTGCTGCATCATCGACGACGACGGCTAGGTGGTAAGCGACGTCCAGCCCCTTGCGACCGAGGACGACATCGCCGGATAGGGCAGGGTCGGCACGAACGTCGCCCACGTCCCGATCATGCCAGACCAGTGGCCCCGTGATGCCCATCGCCTTCGCTACATCGAGCCGCCAGGCGACAGGCCGTGGATCGTCGGGCGCGGGCGGATGCGCGCGACACGTGCCCGGATAGACCGCGCCCGCGTCCCCATGCGGCGCGCTGGCGCTCGCCGCGATTTCGGCGCGCGTGCAGATGCAGGGATAGACAAGGCCCATCGTGCGCAATCTGTCGAGGGCGGCTGCATGGGCTGCAGCGTGGTCCGACTGTATCTCGAGCGCATCCCAGGACAGACCCAGCCATGCCAGATCCTCGATAATACCGTCCACAAACTCTGGCTTGCAACGGTCGCGGTCGATGTCCTCGATCCGCAAAACGAGCTGTCCGCCGCTTGCCCGTGCGACATCGTGATTGAGGACCGCCGAGTACGCATGCCCCAGGTGCAGCCGCCCCGTCGGCGACGGTGCGAAGCGGGTAATGTGATTCGTACTTGAATCGGGGCTTGACCGCGAGTCGCGGGTCATGCTGTCATACCCATGTCACGTTCGCGGGTGAGAGGCGCGGCAAGGGGAAACGGGGGCCGAGCCTGATGTACCATCCCGATGTCATTCCGCATCTCGACCCGGTGCCTCCGCGCCATCTCGACGGATGTCCGGCACTTGTTCTGAATGCCGACTACACGCCACTGAGCTATTATCCGCTGTCGGTATGGCCGTGGCAGACCGCGATCAAGTCGGTGTTTCTCGACCGCGTCGACATCGTCGATCACTACGACCGTGAGGTGCGCTCCGCCAGTTTCGCGATGAAGCTGCCGTCGGTCATCGCGCTCAAACAATATGTGAAGCCGTCGGAGCATCCCGCTTTCACGCGGTTCAACCTGTTCCTGCGCGACCGTTTCCAGTGCCAGTATTGCGGGATTGCCAAGGACTTGACCTTCGATCACATCATTCCGCGCGCGCAGGGCGGGCGGACGACCTGGGAAAATGTTGCGACCGCGTGTTCGCCGTGCAATCTGAAGAAGGGCGGTCGGACACCGAAACAGGCGCACATGCCGCTGCACATCACGCCCATCCGCCCGACGAGCTGGCAATTGCAGGACCACGGCAAGGCCTTTCCTCCGAACTACCTTCACCAGAGCTGGCACGACTGGCTCTATTGGGACATCGAGCTGCTGGCTTAAGCCGCGTAAGCGTAGGCTCCACCCTTATCCAGGGCGCGTTTGTAAGCAGGCCGCGCCTGGAATCGCTTCACCCAGGCATCAATGCTCGGATATTTGGCGCGCAGGCCAAAAACACCCGCGATTTCTCCAACAAAGCTCAGCTGGATATCGGCAGCCGTCAGGTCACTGCCGACCAGCCAGTCGTGACCTGTTAGCGACCCTTCGATATAGCTCAGGTGATTGGCGATCTCGCCTTCGATGCGCGGCGTGAGCGGTGCGGCGGCTTCTCCCAGCCGACCCGTGTAGAGCTTCAGCATCAGCGGCAGCATCGCAGACCCTTCGGCGAAGTGCAGCCATTGCACATAGCTGTCGTAGTCGGCGCTATCGGCTGCAGGAACCAATCGTCCCCCTCCATGATGGCGCACGATATAATCGATGATCGCGCCCGATTCGATGACCGTCGCATCGCCATCGGTGAGCACAGGCGACTTGCCGAGCGGATGGATTGCCTTGAGCTCGGGCGGCGCGAGATTGGTCACAGGATCGCGCTGATAGAATTCGATCCCGTACGGCAGGTCGAGTTCCTCGAGCAGCCACAGGATGCGCTGCGACCGGCTGTTGTTGAGGTGGTGAACTGTCAACATGGCAATCTCTCCGACATCTTTGTTCTAGCGAAACCAGTGCGCCCGCATGAAATAGGCCGCAACACCAATCGAGATACCGACACAAACGATAACCACACCCCAAAAGGCCCAGGGTTCGTGGGCATAGGGAATGCCATCCACATTCATGCCGAGCAGACCGGTGAGAAAAGTCAGTGGCAGGAAGATGAGCGCGACGACCGAGATGAGCAGGCCGCGCGTGTCGATCATCTCCGCCCGCAGATCGGTCAGTTGTTCATGGAGCAGTGCAGATCGTTCGCGGATGGCCTCCAGTTCCTCGGCCATGCGCGCCGCCCGGTCGGCCGCTTCGTTGATGTGCAGGCGGTCGTCGTCGTTCAGCCAGTCGCCCGACAATTGTGCCATGCGCTCGAGTGCCGACCGCTGCGGCGCAAGGAACCGGCGATAGGCAATGGCGCGGCTGCGCGTTTCGGCGATGATGCGGCGCATCGACAGGTTCGCCCGCGTTCCCACCTGTTCCTCGCAATCGTCGAGCGTGTCGCCCAGGTCCGACACATCGGGGTCCAGTTCCAGGGTTATCGCGCTGGCGAGCAAGGAAACGAAATCACCGGGATCGGTTACTTTTCCCGCGCACAGCGCCTCCTGCACCGTGTCCATCGCCGACAGGTCGCGCCGCGTGACCGAAAATGCGCGGCCCTTTGCAACCCACACACGCACGGAACTCAACAAGTCCGGGTTATGGCCTTTCGAATCGTCCAGCCCGCGCAGGTTGATGAGCGCGCCGCTGTCGATCGGCTCCATACGCGGACGCGTTTCGGTCGCGAGCATCGCTGCGGCGACCAGCGGAGTAACATCGCCGAAACCGGTCAGCCAAGCTTCGGTCGCGGCATCGCACTGGTCGAAATGCACCCAGACGAAGGGCGCCTTGCCGAGTGCCGCCGTCGCCTCTTCGCGTGTCGCTTTTCGCGGGCCTTGGGCATCGACGATATAACAGCGTGCGGTCATGCGAAACGAAGCTCCAGCGTCAGGCCGGGAAGGTCGCCGGTGGGCGCGGGGCCGACATACCGCTCGGCATCGGCGCGGGCGCGGTCGAGGATAGCGGTGGGCACCGCAGGATCATGCCAGATCGCATCGGCCTCGCCCAGCAGTCGCGCCGCGCGTAGCGTGAGGTCGTCGGGATCGGGCGATGCCAGCATGACAACCTCGCGGCGCCGCGGCGGCGACCCTTCGTCACTGCCAAGCCAACCCTCGATGTCATGTGCTTCGGCCAACGGATCGAGCATGCCGCCTGACGCGAACCCGGCATCGAGGGCATGACGCCGTTCGACAGCATCGGGCCAGCGGCGGCGCATGGAATCCCGTGCCGCACTTAGCGCATCGGCCAGCGGTCCAAGCGCCGCCGGAAGCTGGGTTTCGAGCCGCTGGCGCAACGCTTTTGCAAGTCCCGCAGATGCTCCGCCCGTCCCGACCGCGATGATGACCGGCGAACGATCGACGATGGCGGGCAACGTGAAATCGCACAGGTCCGGGCGGTCGACGACGTTGACGAGCACACCACGCGCCTTGAGCCGCGCCACCGCCGCCTCGTCGCCATCAGCCACGATCGCGAGCGCAACCGCCTGATCCTCGCCCACGATCCGCGCACCGGCCCGTGTGAGCAGGCGGCGCTTGGCATCCGCCGCCGGCCCCGCGCCGATCAGTGCAATGGGACGATCCTGCAATCGAACGAAGAGCGGCAGGCTGTGCATGGTCGCGGACATGGCTTCCCGACTGGCCCGAAATAACCCGCAAGTCCATGGCGACCATCGCCGGTGTCAACGCTTCGTCAAGCAGTCCTGCGCAATAGGAGTGCCATGACAATGCCGATCGACATTGCGATCCCCCTGATCGTCGGAATGGCCGTGCTGTTCGTACTTCTCGGTGCGGCGCGCGCATTCGGGGGCAGGTCTCGAGGTTGGACTCGGCGTTCGAGCATACGCCAATGGCGACCGCGCGCTCCTTACAGTCGCAATCAGTCGTTAGGCCAACCCAGCCGCATACCCGATGCTGCAGACCAGCTTCGCGCCGTCGAGAATGCTAATTATGGCGCGCAGCCCTTGCTACGTTTTCAGGAAGGCCTGGTTTTCGCTGCGGCCGAAGCCGCCGTGCGCGAGGCAGGCGTAAGCTGGCGCGTTTTTGCGCAGGTCTCGCTTGGCGAAGTGCTGACATGTGAGGACCGAGATGGCTTCAATGCAATCAATGCCAAGCGCGTCGATCTCCTTCTGACCGATCATAGATTCACGCCCATGGCCGCGATCGAATATCAGGGCAGCGGACATCACATGGGCAAGGCTGCCGCACGCGACGCAGTGAAAAGGGAGGCGCTGCGAAAGGCTGGCATCGCTTTTATCGAGATTACGGCGGATCATGGACCGGAAGACGTACGGCGTGAAATCGGTCGGCTGGCCTTCGCCAAGACACGAGATCCCCGCAAGACGCTGCAGAAAGTGACTGGGGCATAACCGTTCAGGGTTCGTCGTAACTGTCTTGTCGGCTGGCGTCATGGAGTGACAAAGTCTATGGCAACCCCATGGGCTTGTGGCGATTCCTGTTAATCCTTGCGCTCTCCTTCGGATCGGTGTTGCCGCACTGTGCCACGGCCATGCCTGTCGCACAGGCTGCGCCGCACCATGCCGGAATGACGCACGACCAAGAGCAGCCATCCAAAGCGCATGTGTCCGATGCGTGTGTCGGATGCGCTACGCCGATCCGTCTCTCGTTTCCGGAGCGAGCCGCGCCCATTGCAGCGACGCCTGTCTATCTCGCCTTTCATGCGGCATTGACGACGCGGGTTGCCACGCTCGACCCACCCCCTCCCCGACAGGCCGCCTGACGCGAACACCCTTTTCCGGTTCGAGACAGGATTTTTGAAGATGATAACCCGCATTTCGGCGGCTGCGCTTGGCGTGGCCGCGACCCTGACTGCATCGCCTGTGCTGGCGCAGATGCAGGGGATGGATCACAGCCAGCATGACGCAGCCCCACCCATGGCGGCACCCGCACCACAGGCTGATCCGCACGCGGGACACGACATGTCGCAAATGGGCGGCATGGACATGATGCCGGGGGGCGACGAGGCCGCCAGAAGTTCGGGCACCAGCCGTTTGCCCGCTGCCGAGGGACCGATGCGCGGCCTGCACTGGATGCCCGGCGACTGGATGGTCATGGTCCACGGCTATGCCTGGGGCGTCTACAGCGACCAGGGCGGACCACGCGGCGGCAGTCAGGCTTTCGTCGCCTCGATGGCGATGGTGCAGGCATCGCGCGATGTGTCATCGAAGACACGCATCCAGTTCCGCACGATGTTGAGTGCCGAGCCGCTGATGAGTGCGCGCGGCTACCCCAATCTGTTCGCGACGGGGGAAACCGCCGGTGGCTTGCCGCTCGTCGACCGGCAGCATCCGCACGACCTGTTCATGGAACTGTCGGCGCGGATCGACACCGATCTGGGGGCCGACACGACGGCGTTTCTCTATGGCGGGCCGGTCGGTGAGCCCGCGCTGGGCCCGTCTGCGTTCATGCACCGCCGATCCGCCAGATTGAACCCTGAAGCGCCGATCTCGCACCACTGGCTCGATTCCACGCACATCACCTATGGCGTGGTGACGGCGGGACTGTCGGGAAAGCGCTGGCAGGTCGAGGCATCGGCGTTCCGGGGTCGCGAGCCGGATGAATCGCGGTGGGACATCGAAACCCCCAAGCTCGACAGCTGGAGCGTCCGCGCGACATGGATGCCCTCGCCGAACTGGGCGGTCTCGCTCTCGCACGGATTTCTGAAAGACGCGGAGGCGACGCATCCGGGCGAGAACGAACGCCGCACGATCGGCGCCGTCCATTATGCCGACCAACGCCTGGCGGTGACCGCCGCCTATTCGCACAAGGTACACAACGGGGATGCGCACGGCGGATTCCTGGCCGAGGCCAATTGGGACATCACGCCCCGTCATGCCGTGTTCGGTCGCGTCGAAACGGTCGAGAACGAGGAGTTGTTCGAGGCACCCGACCCCTTGGCGGGCCGCAGCTTTACCGTGACCAAGGCAACACTCGGCTATGGCTACACAATTCCGTTCGGGCTGATGAGCCTGACGCTCGGCGGGTCGGCAAGCCTCTATGCAAAGCCCTCGGCACTCGACGTCGCCTATAGCAGCAATCCGAAAAGCTTCACGCTGTTCGCGAAGCTCGCGCTGGGGAGCTAAAACTCCTGTCGTTGCAAGCGTAGCGAAGCAATCCACCTGCCCGCAAGATCACTGGGTTGCTTCGCTGCGCTCGCAACGACGAGTCGGAAAGGTGCTACTCCAACCACTCCGGCACCCGTTCCGCGCCCATGATAACGGCGGCCGGGATGCGGTCGGCGACGACGGCATAACGGTCGCCGTCGACCAGCACTTCGGGCACCATGGCGCGACTGTTATAGGTCGATGCCATGGTCGCCCCATAGGCACCGGCGGTGCGGAATACGGCGAGGTCACCCTGCTTCACGCCGCCGATCTCGCGCGCCATCGCAAAAGTATCGCCGCTTTCACAGACCGGCCCGACGATGTTCGCGACCATCTCTACATCGCTGTCGATCACCGGCTGGAAATGGTGATAGGCATCGTAGAGCGCGGGCCGTGCAAGGTCGTTCATCGCGGCATCGACGATGACGAACGGATGCGTCGCGCCCGGCTTCACGCGGATGACGCGCGTCAGCAGCACGCCCGCGTTGCCGCAGATCACGCGACCGGGTTCGAACATCAGCTTGACGCCCCACCCCCGTGTCACGCGCGCGACCATCACGCCGTAATCGTCAGGCGAGGGCAGGATGTCGCCGGGACGATAGGGCACACCGAGACCACCACCGAGATCGACATGCGTAATCGTCAGGCCCGCCGTACGGAGATCGGCCACCAACCGACCGACACGGGTGAAGGCGGCCTCCATCGGTGCGAGATCGGCGATCAGGCTGCCGATATGCAGCGCGATGCCACGCAGGTTGAGGCCCGGCAGTGCAGCGAGGCGCGCAAAGATGTCCGGCGCATCCGAGATCGCGACGCCGAACTTGTTCTCGGCCTTGCCGGTCGAGATCTTGGCGTGGGTACCGGCATCGACGTCCGGATTTACGCGCAAGGTTGCGGGCGCCCGTTGTCCGCGCGCCGCCGCAAGTGCTGCGAGGTCGCGGCCTTCCTCTTCCGACTCGATGTTGAACTGGCCGATGCCGGTCTGGAGGGCATGGGTCATTTCGGCGTCAGTCTTGCCGACGCCCGAAAAGACGATGCGGTCTGCGGTCATGCCGGCGGCGAGGGCGCGGTCGAGCTCACCCCCCGAAACCACGTCGGCGCCGAGGCCCATGCGCGACAGCACTTTCAGCACCGCGAGATTCGGGTTCGATTTCAGTGCGAAGGCGACATCGACATTACCCGCCGGCGCCACCGCGTCGCTGAACACGCGCGCGTGGCGTTCGAGCGTCGCGCGCGAATAGACATAGACCGGCGTCCCGACCTCGTCCGCGATGCGTGACAGTGGCACGTCTTCACAATGGAGCTCGCCGCCCCGATATTCGAAATGGTCCATGGATGATCAGCTCTGTGGCGGAAGGTCGAAACGGTCGGGGGCACGCACGGCCGAGTCTTGCAGCAGCTCGTCGTTGCGCCGCGGACGCGCCTGATCACTGGGCGTCATCAGTTTCTCGGCATCGGGCGCCGAGCGCGCTGCAGCGGCTTTCGGTGGCAAGGTAGCCCCCTGTGCAGGACGGAGTGGCGCTGTTTTGCCACACGCGCCGAGCGCCAAAACCAGAGCCAGAGAAACAAAACGCGCCATCATCTATACCTTCAGCGCCGCCCGGGCGGCCGCGATGGCTTCCCTTACGCGGACCGGTGCGGTTCCGCCATGACTGGTGCGGCTGGCGACCGAAGCATCGACCGTCAGCACATCGTAGACGCGCTTGTCGATGCGCGCGTCGATGTCGGTCAGCACGTCGAGCGGCAGTTCCGACAGACGGCAACCGCGCTCTTCCGCAGCTTTCACCGCGCGCCCGGTAATATGATGCGCCTCACGGAAGGGCACATCGGACTCGCGGACCAGCCAGTCGGCTAGGTCGGTCGCGGTCGAAAACCCCGCCTCGGCAAGGCTATGCATCCGGTCTGTGCGGAAGGTCAGCGCGGCGACCATGCCGCCCATCGCCGCGACGCAGAGTTCGAGAAGGTCGGCGGCGAGGAACACCGGTTCCTTGTCGTCTTGCATATCCTTTGAATAAGCGAGCGGCAGGCCCTTCATCGTGACCATCAGTGCGGTGTGGCAGCCGAGAATTCGCCCCGCGTGGCCACGCACCAGTTCAGCGGCATCGGGGTTGCGTTTCTGCGGCATGATCGAGCTGCCGGTCGACCATTGATCGGGCAGCGTAATGAACCCGAAAGGCTGCGACGCCCAGATCACGATTTCCTCGGCCATGCGCGACAGATGGATCGCGCAGGTCGCCGCCGCCGCAAGGTAATCGAGCGCGAAGTCGCGGTCGCTCACGCTGTCGAGGGAATTGGCGGTCGGCCCGTCGAACCCCAGCGCCGCCGCCGTCATGTCGCGGTCGATGGCGAAACCGGTCCCGGCAAGCGCCGCACTCCCCAGCGGACAGCGGTTCATCCGCACCCGTGCATCGGCAAAGCGCAATCTGTCGCGCGCGATCATTTCATACCACGCCATCAGGTGGTGGCCGAGCGTCACCGGCTGCGCGCTCTGCAAATGGGTGAAGCCGGGCATCACCGCGTCGGCATTTTCCTCTGCACGGTCGAGTAACACAGTCTGGAATGCGGCAAGGCCCGCGTCGATCGCATCGACGGCGTCGCGCACCCACAGGCGGAAATCGGTCGCGACCTGATCGTTACGGCTGCGCGCCGTGTGTAACCGCCCCGCGACAGGCCCGATCAGGTCGGCGAGCTTCGCCTCCGTCGCCATGTGAATGTCTTCGAGTGCGGGATCGTCGGGCAGGTTGCCCGCAGCATAGTTCGCGGCGACCTTGTTCAGCCCGTCCGAAATCGTCGCGGCATCAGTCGCGGTCAAAATACCCTGCTTCCCCAGCATCGCGACATGCGCCTTCGACGCGGCGATATCCTGCGCCCACATCCGCTTGTCGAATGGCAGCGACGCATTTATCTCACGCATGACTGACGCCGGGCCTTCGGCGAAGCGCCCACCCCACATTGCATTGGAGGCTCCCTTGCGCCCATCTTTCGGCCCGCTGATCACCTGTCTCCTGCCCGTCGTGCTGCTCGCCGGGTGCGATAAGCAAGAGTCCACGACCGCACAACCCGAGGCGACGGCGCCCGCCGCGCCCGAACCGGCCGGGAAAGTCGATATGTCGCAGAAGGGTTCCGCCCTGCCGACCGAAAGCTTCACCGCGCCCGACGGCAAGCCGGTCACACTGGCGGCGTTCAAGGGCAAGCCATTGCTCGTGAACCTGTGGGCGACATGGTGTGCGCCGTGCGTGAAGGAGATGCCGTCGCTCGACCGACTGGCTGCGAAGAGTGTGGGTAAACTACAGGTACTGGTCGTAAACCAGGACTCGGCCAAACAGGCGACCGACCCCGTACCCGCGTGGTGGGCCAAGGCGAAACTAGCGAACCTGGCGATGTATCGTGACGCGAAGAACGAACTGGGTTTCGCGTTCGGCGGCGGGCTGCCGATGACGGTGCTGTACGACGCGCAGGGCAAGGAAGTGTGGCGCGTGAATGGTGGGATGGATTGGGATGGAGCGCAGGCGAAAGAGCTGCTGAAGGACTATTTGGGTTAGGACGTCGCGGAA
>JBDUBD010000127.1:0-6604 GCA_040004295.1 Sphingomonadales bacterium
AAACGGTGCTGGCCACGGTCAATTTCAGCCGGGGCCTGTTCGGCAAGCCGAAGAATCCCGCGCTGAACGAGAAGCTGCTCAAGGACCTGTCGCTGCTGGACAAGCGGGACAGCAAGATCATGACCCTGTCGGGCGGGATGAAGCGCCGCGTCCTGATCGCTAAGGCACTGGCGCACGAACCCGACCTGCTGTTCCTCGACGAGCCATCGGCTGGCGTCGATGTGGAATTGCGTCGCGACATGTGGGCGATGATCGGCAAGCTGCGCGACAATGGCACGACGATCATCCTGACCACGCACTACATCGAAGAGGCCGAGGAGATGGCCGACCGGATCGGCGTGATCAACAAGGGCAAGCTCATCCTGGTCGAGGAAAAACATGCACTGATGACCAAGCTGGGCAAGGCCGAGGCGGTGTTCGGGCTGGCCACGTCGCTCGACGCCGTTCCTCCTACGCTCACAGACTGGCCGCTGGCCCTGTCCGACGACGGCCACACGCTGACCTACACCGTCACTGCCGAAGAGGCCGAAGCGCGCGGCGTCGCCAAGCTGGTCAAGGCGTTCGACGCCGACGGCATCGACTTCAAGACGCTCGACACGCATCGCAGTTCGCTCGAGGACATCTTCGTCGATCTGGTGGAGAAGCGGGCATGAACTGGCAAGCAATCCGCGCGATTTACCTTTTCGAGCTTGCGCGCACCTGGCGCACGCTGTTCCAGTCGATCCTGACGCCGGTTATGACGACGACGCTCTATTTCGTCGTGTTCGGTTCGGCGATCGGCGGGCGCATGGCAGAGGTCGGCGGCGTTCCCTATGGCGCGTTCATCATCCCCGGCCTGATGCTGCTTACGGTGCTGAGCGAGAGCGTATCGAACGCCAGCTTCGGCATCTACCTGCCGCGTTTTTCGGGCACGATCTATGAATTGCTGTCGGCACCGGTTGGCGTCGCGGAAACGCTGATCGGATATGTCGGTGCGGCGGCAACAAAATCGGTCATCCTCGCACTCATCATTCTCGCAACAGCGACATTGTTCGTCGATTACACAATTGTGCATCCGATCCTGGCGGCGGGTTACCTGGTGCTGATCGCCTTCACCTTCTGCCTGTTCGGGTTCATCCTTGGTTGCTGGGCCGACGGATTCGAAAAGCTGCAGGTCGTGCCGCTGATGATCCTGACGCCGCTGACCTTCCTGGGCGGCACATTCTATTCGATCGACATGCTGCCGGAACCGTGGCGCACAGTCACGCTGTTCAACCCGATCGTCTATCTGGTGAACGGCTTCCGCTGGACCTTCTATGGCAAGGCGGATGTTTCGATCGCCGTGTCCGCGGGGCTGACGTTTGCATTCCTGGCGCTGTGCATTGCCATCGTGACCTGGATTTTCCGCACCGGTTATCGGCTGCGGACCTGATCCGCGGGTTGCGCAACCGCCTTACCCGGCCCACATGCAGCCCATGTTGATCGAGACCGAAACAACCCCGAACCCCGCCACGTTGAAGTTCCTGCCGGGCCGCACCGTCATGGACAGCGGCACCCGCGATTTCGCGACGCCCGAAGAAGCCGAGGCATCGCCGCTTGCCGACGCGTTGTTCGGGCTGGGTGATGTTACTGGCGTATTCTTTGGCAACAGTTTCGTGTCGGTCACCGCCGCGCCGGGCGTCGAATGGCAGCAGCTGAAGCCCGATGTCCTGACGATCCTGCTCGACCATTTCTCGGCGAACATGCCGCTGTTCAGGCCTGCCAGCGCCGGCGGCATCAGCGTACCCGCCGCCGACAGTTTCGACGACGATCCCGCCGATGCCGACATCATCGACCAGATCAAGGATCTGATCGAAACGCGCGTCCGCCCGGCGGTCGCGAACGACGGTGGCGACATCGTCTATCGCGGCTTTCAAAAGGGCAAAGTGTATCTGCAGATGCAGGGCGCCTGTTCGGGCTGTCCGTCATCGAGCGCGACGCTGAAGGGCGGGATCGAATCCCTGCTCAAATATTATGTGCCCGAGGTCACCGAAGTCCTCGCCGTCTAACTCTGGAGTAACGATGTCAAAACTCGACGATACTGCACTCGATCAGCTGTTTCGCTCGGCGCGCAGCTATAATGGCTACACTGACAAGCCCGTTACCCGGGCCGATCTGGATGCCATTTGGGAACTGATGAAGTTTGGCCCGACGTCGGCCAATTGCCTGCCCGCGCGCATCATCTGGTGCGCCAGCGACGACGCCAAGGCACGGCTCGCGCAGTTCGGGAGCGAGAACAACAAGGACAAGATCCTTAAAGCGCCGGTGACAGCCATCATCGGCATGGACATGGATTTCTACGAACAGCTCCCCGAACTCTTCCCGCCTGCCGATGCGAAAAGCTGGTTTTCGGGAAACCGCGCACTCGCCGATGCGACAGCATTCCGCAATTCATCGCTTCAGGGCGCGTACCTCATTCTGGCGGCACGGGCGCTGGGCCTGGATACCGGGCCGATGTCCGGTTTCGATCAGCCCGGTGTCGATGCGGAGTTCTTTGCTGGAACGACGGTCAAATCGAACTTCATTGCGACACTCGGCTATGGCGACCCTCTGACAATCTTCGGGCGACTGCCACGTCCCGATTTCGATCGCTTCAATCAAGTCCTGTGAGACTGCTGGCGATCGAGACCGCGACTTCGGTATGTTCGGTCGCCCTGTTCGAAGACGGCGCTGTCATCGACTTCGCCCACCAACCGGTTGGGCGCGGCCATGCCGAACGATTGCTGCCGATGATCGCCGGCCTTGATGGCGGCGGGCGCGCTGACGCTATTCGTGTCGATGTCGGCCCGGGCAGCTTTACCGGCATACGGGTGGGGATCGCTGCGGCGCGGGCGCTTGCTTTCGGCTGGAACGCGTCCGTCCACGGATTTTCCTCACTGGCCCTGATTGCCGCCATCGACGGTGCCCGGACGGATACGGTTGTCGCAATCGAAGGCGGGCACGGCGAATTGTTCGTGGCGCGCTACACTCCCGACGGGCGGGCAATCGACCTGCCCCGATCCCTGCCTTTCGCGTCCGCTGTGGACGAGATCCGCGACCATCGCGTCATCGGCAATGCGGCAGTGCGCCTGATCGCGGCGCGCGGATTTGGCGAGGCGGTCGATGCGATGCCCGATGCCCGGCAGAGTATGAAGGTCGAGGCAAGTCTTTCGCCCGTTCCGCTTTACGGACGCGGCGCCGATGCAAAGCCGATGGCTATATCGTGCTGACCATCACGCGCCATGGAGTCGATGGTATCGACGATATCATGGCGATCATGACAAGCGCCTTCGATCCGCAGTACGGGGAATCATGGACGGCATCGCAATGTGCCGGTGTTCTTGCCATGCCGGGTGCAACTATATTGATTGCGCGCAACCCCGGGCCGTGCGGATTTGCGCTGCTCCGCACTGTTGTTGACGAGGCGGAGTTGATGTTGTTCGGCGTCTCCCCGGATGCCCGGTGCCAAGGTGTCGGACGACTGCTTCTTCGTGAAACTATTTCGGTTGCCGCTACGGATGGTGCGCATTTCTATTTCCTGGAAGTGCGAGAAGACAATCCGGCAATAAAACTTTACCTTGATGAAGGACTCTCGATCGTCGGAAGGCGCGCCGGATATTATCTCGGAAGGGATGGCCTACGTCGCGATGCTTTAACTTTTCGGCGCGGACTGATTTAAATTTGGATCGCTGGTTACGTTGCAGTCCAACGCTGTCAGGTCTAAGGGACGGTTCGGTAAACGTGGCTGCTTTTGTTGCAGCCCTCCCAAGTAGGACTGGACGGGCAAATGGCCGACATAAACGAACTTCAGGAAACCATGATCACACTGACCGCAGACATTGTCGCGGCGCATGTCAGCAACAACAGCGTGGCAGTGAACGACTTGCCGCTGTTGATCTCCAATGTACATGGTGCGTTAACCGCACTGACGGGACCGGCTCCTGTCGAACCTGCGGCGAAGCAGGAACCGGCTGTGTCGATCCGCGCGTCGATCAAGCCCGATTACGTCGTGTGCCTGGAAGACGGTAAGAAGCTGAAAATGCTCAAGCGCCACCTGATGACGCATTATAACCTGACGCCCGATCAGTATCGCGCGAAATGGGGCCTTCCCGCCGACTATCCGATGGTCGCGCCGAACTATGCCGAACAGCGTCGTACGCTGGCCAAGAGCATCGGCCTTGGCACGAAGCGTCGCAAGCCACGCTAAGCTTAATGCACTTTGCGGCGACGCTGGCTTTAGTCTAGCGTCGCCGTGATGCATCGCAGAATCGATATAGAGGCGCTTTGCGCCGAAAAGGGTCTCAGGATCACCGAACAGCGGCGCGTCATTGCCCGCGTTCTGTCCGAGGCAGAGGATCATCCCGACGTCGAGGCGCTGCATTCGCGCGCGGTCGCAATCGATCCCGGCATTTCTATCGCCACCGTCTATCGCACTGTCCGCCTGTTCGAAGAGGCCGGCATCCTTGAACGCCATGATTTCGGCGACGGGCGCTCACGCTATGAAGCGGCGGCCGAGGCGCATCATGACCATCTGATCGACGTCGAAACCGGCAAGGTCATCGAGTTCGTCGATCCCGAGCTTGAGGCGCTGCAAAAGATCATCGCCGAAAAGCTCGGCTTCCGGCTCGTCGATCACCGCATGGAGCTCTATGGCGTCGCGCTCGACCGCAAGGCTTGAGGCGGCGGCGGGAAATCCGCCGCCGATCAGTGTTGCGGGTTGGTTTCGAATTACAGTGCGGGTCTTCGGGCTTGTCGTGCTGCTGCTTCTGACCGTCCCCCTTCACTATCTCTGGCGCATCGTTCGGGCGTCATCGCCCTGGCCGCGCCTGTTCCTGGGAGCGGCGGGCCGCGTTTCGGGTGCGCGCGTGACACGGGTGGGAACGCCACTCCGCCGGGATGTCGTGTTCATTTCCAACCACATCAGCTGGATCGATATTCTCGCGATTGCCGGCTCGAGCGGCAGCGCGTTCGTCGCCAAAGCCGAATTGCGCGCGGCACCGGTCGTCGGTTGGCTGTGCACACTTAACCGCACCGTCTTCGTCTCGCGCGAGGACAGGATGGGCGTCGCCGAACAGATCAACCGGCTGAAGGACGCACTGACCGAAGCATGGAGTGTCACGATTTTTCCGGAAGGGACGACCACCGATGGCCGGTCACTGCTGCCGTTCAAATCGCCCCTGCTGCGTGTGCTCGAACCACCGCCACCCGGCGTGATGGTTCAGCCGCTGGTGCTGGATTACGGCGAGGTCGGACCAGAAATCGGCTGGATCGGCAGCGAACTCGGCCAATACAATGCGCTGCGTGTGCTGGCCCGGCCTGGAAGCTTTCCGGTGCGAACGATCTACCTGGAGCCATTCCACCCCCGCGACTTTCCCGGCCGGAAAGCGATCGCGGCGGAAGCGCGCGCGCGGATCGAGGCGGCACTCGAGCCGATCCTGGGTGGTCCGGTGCCGACGTTCGTGGGACATGATGCGTGGAGCAATCCGGATCGGCATCAAGTCCCCCTCCCCCTCGTGGGGAGGGGCTAGGGGTGGGGGCCGGCCGCGTCCGCGACCGAAAAGAGTCTTTGTACGAGCCCGGACGCGCTCGTGCCCCCACCCCCAACCCCTCCCCACAAGGGGGAGGGGAGTCCAGGTGCAAACCGCCCCGCCACCCGCTATAGGCGCGGCCATGACCGCCCCGAAACGCTATCACGTCAAATCCTTCGGCTGCCAGATGAACGTCTATGACGGCGAGCGCATGGGCGAGCTGCTCGGTGCCGAGGGCATGGTCGCGACCGACAGCGCAGCCGACGCAGACGTCGTCGTGCTCAACACCTGCCACATCCGCGAGCGGGCGGTGCACCGTGTCTATTCGGAGATCGGTTCGCTGCGCCGCGAAGATGGCACACGCCCGATGATCGCGGTCGCCGGATGCGTCGCGCAGGCGGAGGGGGCACAGGTCGCCAAGCGTTCGAAAGACGTCGATGTCGTCGTCGGCCCACAGGCCTATCACCGCCTGCCCGCGATGCTCGACGCGGTGAAGCGTGATGGCGTGCAGGTCGATACCGACATGCCGCTGGTGCCCAAGTTCGACGCGCTGCCCGCACGTGGTGCGCAGCGCCCGTCGGCGTTCCTGACCGTGCAGGAGGGGTGCGACAAATTCTGCACCTATTGCGTGGTGCCCTATACCCGCGGTGCCGAAGTCTCGCGCCCGCTGTCGGCGATCATCGACGAGGCCAAGGCGCTGATCGACGGCGGCGCGAAGGAAATCACGCTGCTAGGGCAGAACGTGAACGCGTGGGAGGACGGCGATACAGGGTTGCACGACCTGATCGCGATGCTCGACAAATTGCCCGGCCTCGCGCGCATCCGCTACACGACCAGCCACCCGAACGACATGCAACAGGGCCTGATCGACGCACACCGCGACGTCGAAAAGCTGATGCCGTTTCTCCACCTGCCCGTGCAGTCGGGCAGCGACCGCGTATTGCGCGCCATGAACCGCAGCCACGACCGCGACCAGTACCTGCGCCTCATCGACCGCGTCCGCGCCGTGCGGCCCGACATCGCGGTCTCGGGCGACTTCATCGTCGGCTTCCCCGGTGAAACCGATGCCGAGTTCGAGG
>JBDUBD010000003.1:0-59481 GCA_040004295.1 Sphingomonadales bacterium
TGCTCAACGCGCTCGAACTGGTCGATATCTCGAACAACATCGGCGACTCGCGCTCGCTGATGACTCACCCGGCATCGACGACGCACCACAGCGTCGGCCCCGATGCGCGCGAAGAGATGGGCGTGGTCGAGGGCATGCTCCGTATCAATATCGGCCTCGAGGATCCGCTCGACGTGATCGAGGATATCGACCGTGCGCTGGGACGTGTCGGCCTGTGAAGGCGCTGTTCCCCTTCGCCGAAACGACGCGCGGGGTGACGGTGCGTGTATCGGTCAGTTTCCTGCCCGAACAGTCCGAACCCGACAAAGCGCGCTGGTTCTGGGCCTATCACGTTCGCATTGAAAATGACGGGCCGATGGCGGTGCAGTTGATGACCCGTGCCTGGGTTATCGCGGACAGCCGGGGCGGGCGTCACAAGGTCGAGGGCGAGGGGGTTGTCGGCGAACAGCCGGTCATCGCCCCGGGTAGTTCCTATGATTATGTCTCCGGATGCCCGCTGATGACGCCGAGCGGCTGGATGCAGGGAAGTTATCAGATGGTTGGCGAGGATGGATCGTCGTTTCCCGTCGCAATTCCGAAATTCGCGCTCACCGCGCCGGTTACGGCGGGGCATTGATGGTGATTCAAATTCCGCTTCTTCGAGCGCAGTCGAGAAGCCCCTTCGAGCGGAGCGAGAAGCTCTTGCGGCAGGGAAACCTCGCTGGCGCTCGGTCGAGCCCCTCGACTTCGCTCGGGGAAGAGCAATGAAACGCACACACCTCCCCTTGAACGGCCTGCGCGTTCTCGACGCGGCCGCCCGCCACCTGTCGTTCACGCGTGCGGCGGACGAACTGGCAGTGACCCCAGCAGCAGTAGGGCAGCAGATCCGCGCGCTTGAGGACACGCTGGGCCTCGTGCTGTTTCGCCGCACCCCAAAGGGCCTGGAGCTGACCCCCGAGGGAGAGGCAGGGCTGGTCGAACTACGTCGCGGCTTCCTGAGCTTCGAGGAATCGGTCCGTGCGATGCAGTCGGGCCAGTCGTCCAAGTCGCTGACCATTGCCGCGCCGCGTGACCTGACCGCGAAATGGCTGCTGCCCCGACTGGAGGCCTATCGCGCCACCGACCCCGAGCTGCGGTTCGCGCTGGTGGCGAGCGACAGCGGGTTGGACTTCACCGAAGCCAATCTCGACCTCGCCATCTGTTTCGACAGCAGCGCAGGCGAGCATGAAGGCGTCGCCTTCGGCCCGCGCGGGTTCGTGTCGGTGGGGGCGGGCGATGTGATCGGCTGGCCGGGCAGTCCCGAGGCGGCGACCGGCGCGCTAAGCGTGGCCGACGCCGGACTGGCGCTGGATGCGGCAGACGCGGGGCTGGGGAGTGCGATTGTTCCCGCAATGCTGGCGGGAGCAGAACCGACGCTAGACGACCAACGTGGCTATTGGCTGGTCGCCCCGTTGCCGCAGTGGCGGCAGAAGAAGGTCAAGGCGTTGGTTGAGGCTTTGTCCGGGTCTTAAACCAAGGCTCTGAGCGCGTTGCAAAAAGGTACAGCGCAAGGCAAAGACTCAAGAAACTTACCATACCGAAAACGAATCGATCGGCAGTGGCGCTTCCAAGGATTGAGTAAGCGTCACGATCAAAGATCAACGTGCTAATCTTGCTGACTGGCGAATAGCATTCTGTCCATTCGCCCCGCCATGCCGTGAGTAACACTTTGTCTCCCGCTGACTTTCGTGCGTTCTGAAACTTCGTATCGTCGCATTGCGCGTTTTCGATAGAGGTGACGGAAATTTGGTACGGACCGTTTCCTGCGGGACTAACGCCGTTGGAAGCCTCCCGCTCAAACTGCGATAGAATAGTTTTGCTGTTTTCGATTGTATGATCGACACCACCATCGCTGATAAAAAACATTAGACCGCTGAAGGCTGCGAGGATCGCAAAAGCGATCGACGCAAAGACTTTAAGCATCAATCGCCTCTTCATCCACCCGCGCCGCATTTTCCTGGATGAAATTGAACCGGTGCTCCGGGTTTTTGCCCATCAGGCGTTCGACCAGATCGCGCACACCCGCGCGTTCCTCATATTCCTGCGGCAGGGTGACGCGGAGCAGGGTGCGTGATTTCGGGTCCATCGTCGTTTCGCGCAGTTGAATCGGGTTCATTTCGCCCAGCCCCTTGAACCGAGCGACCTCCACCTTCTTGCTCGCAAACACCGTCGCCTCCAGTTCGGCGCGGTGCGCATCGTCGCGGGCGTAGAGCGATTTTGCGCCGACGGTCAGGCGATAGAGCGGCGGTTGGGCGAGGAAGACATGCCCTTTGCGGACGATGTCGGGCATTTCCTGAAAGAACAGGGTCATCAACAGAGTCGCGATATGCGCGCCATCGACGTCGGCGTCGGTCATGATGATGACGCGTTCGTAACGCAGATTCCCCGCATCGCATTTGTCGCGCACGCCACAGCCGAGCGCGAGTGTCAGGTCGGCAATCTCGCTGTTCGCACGAATCTTCTCGGCGGTGGCGCTGGCGACGTTCAATATCTTGCCGCGGATCGGCAGGATCGCCTGCGTCTTGCGGTCACGTGCCTGTTTCGCACTGCCGCCCGCGCTGTCGCCCTCGACGATATAGAGTTCGGTGCCCTCGTTGCCGTCGTTCGAACAGTCGGTCAGCTTGCCTGGAAGTCTTAACTTCCGGGCAGAAGTTGCGGTTTTTCTTTTGATCTCGCGTTCGGCCCGCCGTGCCAGTCGCTCGTCCATCCGGTCAATGACATACGTCAGCAGCGCACGGCCGCGATCCATATTATCTGTCAGGAAATGGTCGAAATGGTCCTTGATCGCGTTTTCGACCAGCCGTGCGGCTTCGGGCGAGGTCAGGCGGTCTTTCGTCTGCGACTGGAACTGGGGATCGCGGATGAACACCGACAGCATGATCTCGGATGGCGCGATCAGATCCTCGGGCTGGATGTCCGCCGCTTTCTTCGTGCCGACGAGCGCGCCGAACGCACGGATGCCTTTCACCATCGCCGCGCGGATGCCCGCTTCGTGCGTGCCGCCGTCGGGCGTCGGGATGGTGTTGCAATACCAGCTGAAGCTGCCCTCGCTCCACAGGGGCCAGGCGACGGCCCATTCGACGCGGCCCTGCGCCTCACCCGGGAAATCCTGGCGCCCGGCAAAGAAGGTTGCCGTCGCGCATTCGCGCTCGCCGACCTGTTCGCGCAAGTGATCGCTGAGCCCGCCAGGGAACTGGAAGACCGCTTCGGCGGGCGTGTCGTCCGAAATCAGTTCGGGCGCGCACTTCCAGCGGATTTCGACGCCCGCGAACAGATAGGCCTTCGACCGCGCCAGCTTGTGCAGGCGCGTGGGCTTGAACGCCATCTCCGGGCCGAAAATCTCGGTATCCGGCACGAACGACACGGTCGTGCCGCGCCGGTTGGGCGTCGGCCCCAGCTTTTCCAGCGGCCCCAGCGTCAACCCGCGCGAAAACCGCTGGCGGAACAGCTCCTTGTTGAGCGCGACTTCGACGACGGTGTCGCTCGACAACGCGTTGACCACGCTGACGCCGACGCCGTGCAGACCGCCGGATGTCGCATAGGCCTTTCCATCGAACTTACCGCCCGAATGCAGCGTCGACATGATGACTTCGAGCGCGGATTTGTCCGGAAACTTCGGGTGCGGATCGACCGGGATGCCACGTCCGTTGTCCGAAATGGTCAGGCGGTTGCCTGGTGCCAGTGAAATCTCGATCCGCGTCGCATGGCCCGCGACCGCCTCGTCCATCGCATTGTCGAGCACTTCTGCGGCGAGGTGGTGGAACGCGCGTTCGTCCGTCCCGCCGATATACATGCCGGGGCGGCGGCGGACAGGTTCCAGCCCCTCGAGCACCTCGATCGACGAAGCATCGTAGACATTTTGTTGCGGTGGTGCGGCGGCGCCGAAGAGGTCTGACATTGTGCGCAGCTATAAGGACCGCCGAGTCCGCCACGCAAGCGGAACGACTCAAATCGTGACAATCGGGCCACAGCTGGCCGCGTTATTGTGCAGTGCAATGCATCCTTTCGGTGCGCCAGTCGTACTTGCCCGGACATCATGCGGAGTATTGCAATGACAAGAGTTCTTATTTCCTCGCTCGTCGCGCTTGCGGCGGGACTATCCGCCACATCGGCGCTCGCCCAGGCCGAAGACGATAATTCGGGCTTCAACCAGTTCTACATCGGGGGTTCGTTCGGCGGTTCACACACGGCTCGGACACAGGATTCCATCTCGTTCGACCGTAATCTGGACGGTTCGTTCGGTGATACGGTCAGCACGGCGGGCGGCGCGAATGCTTTCTCGCCGGGCTTTTGTTCGGGTACAGCGACCTCGACCGCGAACGGCAATTGCAGCTTTCGTCGCGACGGGATCGAATATTACGGCAAGATCGGTGGCGATACGCAGCGTGGCCGGGTCGTGGTCGGCTTCGTCGTCGAGGGTGGCCGTCCCGATTTCAACGAAAGTGTGAGTGGTTTTTCTACCACACCGGCGAGCTACACGATCACACGCGACGTCCGGTTCAACATCAATGCGCGCGGTCGCCTGGGTTACACGCCCAACGACTCAACATTGTTCTATGCAGCGGGTGGTCCGACCTTCGCCCGCGTACGGCTGACGAACGCGACGTCCAACACCGCCAACAGCTTTACGACGAACGGCGATCAGGACGCCTGGGGCTTCAACGTCGGCGGGGGTGTCGAACAGAAACTCGGCAACAACTTCTCGATCGGCCTCGAATATCTGTACACCGATATTAACGCGGATCGTAACCGCGTCCGCGTTGGCCCCGGCACAGCGCCTGCAACTAATCCGTTCCTGTTGGGCAATCCGGCCGGTACAGATTTCCGGTTCAGCAATCAGAACATGCGCTGGCACAGTGCCCGCGTAACCGCGGCGCTCCGCTTCTGATCTAAAGGGAGAGGGTCTCTCGAGGCCCTCTCCTAAAGCGGCTTGTAACGCGGGCCTTCCCGCGTCACCAAAGGGTGAACTTTAGGGGCACCCGATGGACTTTCCCGATCCCGAAGATAGCTACATCGTTCCCGATGGCGGTGCACTTGCCGAGCGGGCGGAGCAGATGTTTCCCGCGCTTACCGCCAAGCAGATCGGTCGTATCGAGCGTCTGGGAGAGCGCATGACGTTCGCCCCTGGGGCGTTCCTGTTCGAACAGGGAAAGCCCGCGCCGGGCTTTTTCATATTGCTGTCCGGCTGGGTCCACATAACCAATCGTGATGTCGGCAGCCACGACGTCACCGTCGTCGAGCAGGGACCGGGCCAGTTCATTGCCGAAGTCGGTCAACTTGCCGGTCGGCCGGCCCTCGTTGATGGGCGCGCAAAGGATGCGGTCGAAGCGATCCTGCTGAAGCCAGAGGCTTTGCGCCAATTGTTGATCGTCGATGCGGCCATCGGCGAAATGGTCATGCGCGCGCTGATTCTACGTCGTGTCGCACTGATCGAGCGCGGTGCGGGCGGACCGATCCTGATCGGAACGGCGGGGATGCCCGATCTCGTGCGGCTCGAAACCTTTTGCGCACGCAACGGCATGCCGCGGACCGTGCTCGATCCGCAAAGTGATGCCGACGCCCTTGCGCTGATCGAACGTTTCCATGTCTCTGACGACGATCTGCCGCTGGCGGTTTGTCCCAGTGGCGACGTTTTGCGCAACCCGACCGACCTCGCACTTGCGCATTGCCTGGGGCTGGACACGATCGACACGAGCAAGACGTTCGACGTGGCGATTGTCGGCGCGGGACCGGCGGGGCTTGCGGCGGCAGTCTATGCCGCGTCGGAGGGCCTCAGCGTCGTGGTGCTCGATGCGCGGGCATATGGCGGTCAGGCCGGTGCGTCTGCCCGGATCGAGAACTACCTCGGCTTCCCGTCGGGTATCTCGGGGCAAGCTCTTGCAGGTCGGGCCTATACCCAGGCACAGAAATTCGGCGCCCAGATTGCCATTCCGGTGACGGTCGAACGGCTCGACTGCAGCCGCAAGACACCCAGCCTTGTCCTCGGTGACGGTCGCCGTGTCCGGGCGCGCTCGGTGATCGTCGCGAGCGGTGCCGCCTATCGTCGCCCCGCCGTGCAGGGGTTGCAGCGTTACGAGGGGCGCGGAATTTCCTATTGGGTTTCACCAATCGAAGCGCGACTGGTGTCGGGCCAGGAGGTTGCGCTGGTCGGGGGCGGGAACTCGGCGGGACAGGCGGTCGTGTTCCTCGCCAATCATTGTACCAAGGTGAACATGGTTGTGCGGCGACCACTCGCAACGACGATGTCGAACTATCTGATCGAACGCATCGACGCACTGCCCAATGTGTCGGTAAACGTCGGCGCAGAGATCAGCGCGCTGCATGGCGATCGTGAGGGCCTGTCGGGTGTCACGTGGCGCAATCGCGACACCGAAAAAGAGTTCAGCTGCGACACACGCCATTTGTTCCTGTTTATCGGGGCCGATCCGAACTCGGCGTGGTTTGGAGAATGCGATGCGATTCGGGATCGCCAAGGCTTCGTCATGACGGGCGACGCGCTCGAAGAGAGTGCGCTGAAATGGGCGGGGTGGCATCTCGAACGTTCGCCCATGCCGCTCGAAACGAGCATTCCCGGTGTATTCGCCATTGGAGATGTCCGTGCAGGCTCGGTCAAACGTGTGGCGGCAGGGGTCGGGGAAGGCGCCGCCGTGGTGGCCCAACTCCACGGCTATCTCGCCGGGATTGAAGGGTAAGCAATTCGATGCCGACAGTCCTGCTCCTCATTGCCTCCAATGTCTTCATGACGATTGCGTGGTATTGGCATCTGAAGGGCGGCATGGCCAAACCGATCCTCCTGGTCATCCTGATCAGCTGGGGCATCGCTCTGGTCGAATACTGCTTTGCCGTACCTGCCAACCGCGTCGGCTATGCTTCGGGCTGGTCGGCGGGGCAATTGAAGGTCGCGCAAGAGGCGATCACCCTCATCGTCTTTGGTGTGTTCATGGTCACGTTTCTCGGCGAGCCGCTCCATTGGCGGCACTTCGCTGCGTTTGCATGCATCATGGGCGCGGTCGGGTTCCTGTTCGTGGGAAAATAGCGTCGAGCTTAGCGGTGCCGCCGAAAGACCGTCACGCAGCCGCCGATGAAGAGCGGCAGATAGACAAGGCTTAGCCAGTCGATCCAATCCGGCCCATCGACTGGCGAGCCGACCTCTTCCATGTAAACGAACAGCCCGGCGAGAATCGCCGCACTCAGCATACCGAACAACAATGGTTTACGTGCGTCTTTCCAGATGTCTGACCGTACGCGCCGCTTCGACAGCCCCAGCAGTACGGCGATCATGGCGATGACCAGAAAGACGCTGGCGCCAAGTGCCAGGCACACAGCCAGGACCAATCCGTCAAGTCGTATCGCGATATCGCTCATTCGTGTCCGATAGCACAGCACCGTAACGATTGACCCATGGTCCTAATCGGATAGCCTGTGTTTTCACGGGGCAAGCTTGGGGGCGATCCGATGGCAACGCGGCGGCAATTTCTGGGCACGGTCGGACGGCTGGGCGGATACAGTGCGGTCTATGCGACGATGCAGGCGTGGGGCTTGCTTGCGCCCGCCGCCGCGGCGCCCGCCCGACCATTCGCACTTCCCGCCGGAAGCGGGCTTCGGAACGGAAGGCCGGTCAAAGTCGGTATTCTCGGCGCCGGGATCGCGGGGCTGGTGGCGGCTTATGAGTTGCAGCGGGCTGGATACGCTGTGCAGGTCTTTGAGGCGAACAACCGTATCGGCGGACGCGTCTGGACTGTGCGCGGCGGCGATACCGTCGTGCAGGATGGCCGACCCGACCAGCAATGCACCTTCGACCCCGGACTTTATCTCAACGCCGGTGCCGCACACCTGCCGACCCACCACCACGTCATCCATGGTTATGCGCGGCAGTTCGGCGTTCCGCTGGAAGTGGTCGTCAACGTCAACCGCAGCGCCAGTTATGATTTCGGCGCGCCGGTTACCGAGCGGCAGGCGATCAACGACACGCGGGGGCGTTTGTCCGAACTGCTGGCAAAAGCAATCAACATGGGCGCACTGGACAAGGAATTGACGGGGATCGACCGTCAGGCCTTCCTTGCGCAACTCGACGGATATGGCGCTCTCGACAAGTTGCACCGTTACAGCGGTAGCGAACGGTCGGGCTACACCGATTTGCCCGGGGCTTATGACCGCGCCGGAAAGCTGGTCCTACCGCTCGAACTGAAGGCGATTGTGGAGCGCCAATTCTGGGGCGCGGGGCTGAGCTTCGAGGAGATATTCGACCAACAGGCGCCGATGTTCGAGCCCGTCGGTGGCATGGATCGCATTGCCCATGCGATCTACGAACAGGTTAAGCCAGCGGTCTCGCTCATGACACCCGTCCGGCGACTCCGGCGAACACCATCTGGCGTGACGCTCCACGTTGGTGATGCAAACGCGCCGCGTCGGGTCGACGTCGATTTCGTCGTTTGCACCCTTCCGGTTTCCACCCTGCACAAGGTCGACAGCGATTTCGCTGCCGAACGCAAGGCCGTGCTCGCCCGCACCCCGATGGCCCCTTCGACCAAGGTCGCGTTCGAATCACGACGCTTCTGGGAAGAGGACGATCACATCTATGGCGGCCTCGCCTGGACCTCGACCGACAACGAAGTCGTCTGGTATCCGTCGTCGGGATTCAATTCGGCCAAGGGGATTATCGTCGGGGCCTATGCCGCCGGTTTCACCGGGACCGATTCACCGCAGCGTTTCAGCGACAGCAGCGCAGCCGAACGTATCGCCGTTTCGACCGCATCGATCGAACGCATGCACCCGGGCCGGTCGAAGGAACTGACCAAGGCATTGACCGTCGGCTGGGCGCAATGCCCTTGGGCAAAGGGTGTTGCAGTGTTCTGGGACGACGGGGGTGCGCAGGGGCGGGGCGCTGATTACAAACTGCTCTGCAGTCCGGAAGACCGTGTCGTTTTCGCCGGCGAGCATCTGAGCTACCTTCCCGCATGGCAGGAGGGGGCCGCGCTTTCGGCACAAGCGGCAATTACCCTTTTGGCGGCACAGGCGACCGAGAAGAAGCTTGCAGCATGACCTTGCGTATGTCGATCGGGATCTTGGGCGTGTGCATGCTGACGAGCGGCATCCACGCAGCGCCGCGGTTGACTGACAAGCAACTTAACAGCGCGCTCGAACTCGGACAGGAAATCGAGGGGCGTACCGATGGCGATCTCAATGGCGACGGTGCGATCGATACGGCCTATGCTGTCGGCAGCGAGGATGCGCGCAGCGTTACCGTTCTCGCTGCACAGCGTCCCGGCGCGAAAACACCCTATCGACCGATCGGCACACTGAAGCTCGAACCGGCGCCGCTCGGCCCTGCGTCGCTGTCGATCGCAAAGGGCATACTCAAGATCCAGGATCTTACGGGCGGCACCACGGCGATTTCCGCCATCTACCGATACCGTTTCGATAGCCCAGGCGGTCGCATGCGACTGATCGGGCTCGACGCCACGCTCTACAGCCGCACCTATGCGCACGACGGCTTTGAGATGAGCTGGAACCTGCTGACCGGTGACATCGTCACGCGCGACCTGAAACTCAACAAGCGCGGCGGCGATGCCGCCTACGACAAGGCGTTCGAGCGCCGTTTCAAGCGGCCAAGCAAACCACTCTATATGGAAACAACGCCCGATCCCGAAATGGTGATGGTCGATATCCGCAAGAAATAGCGGACTGCGCAGCCCTAGCGGACGCGTGGTCCCCCGAACGGCAACGGCGGCGGGGCGCGACGGTCGCGGCGCGGCATCTGTGCCTGATACGCCTGTCCGCAATGTGCGACGCAATAGGGGAAACCCGGGTTCACCGTATCGCCACAGAAGTGGAAATCGGGTTCGCCGGGGTGGCCGAGCGGCCATTTGCAGATCTTGTCGCTGAGATCGAGCAGCGTTGTCTTGCCCGCAATCTCGGGGCTGGGACGGGCCGGGACCAGACGTCGCGGCGGTGCCGGCGTCGCCGGCGGAGCCTGATCGCCCGGACCCTGACGCAGGAAGCCGCCGGGGCCGATCGAGCGCAGTTGCGCACCCGTGGGGCCGGTCGGCACCGCAGGTGGAAAGGGCGATGGCGGCGGCACGATCATTGGCCGCGTCGGCGCTTCTGCACGGGGCGCCGGGCGCGGTGCAGCGGGGGGCGGTGGCGGCGGAGGTGCGGCAGCAGCCGCAGCGGGCGCAGCTTCGGGGTCGTTGGCCTTTACCGGGGACGGTCGTGACTGCAGGCCCAGGCGGTGCGCCTTGCCGATCACGGCATTGCGGCTGACCCCGCCGAGCGTCTCGGCGATCTGGCTCGCGGTCATTCCCTTTTCCCACATCGTCTTCAGTTGATCGATGCGTTCGTCAGTCCAAGCCATAGAATTCCTTGTTCCCGTCAGGGTTGCCCGTTGCGGGGTGAATGCGGAGCCGATAGGCGCCTATATCATGAACGACCAGTCCCAACCGAAGCTGTCGCCAAAGTTACCGGGCGCCATCCGGGCAGAGCCCGGCGTTCCGGTGATCAAGAATGTCAATTGGGGCGGTTTGAAGACCCTCTATATCAAGGAGGTGCGCCGATTTTTCAAGGTGCAGCTCCAGACCGTCTGGGCGCCGGCGATCACGACCCTGTTATATCTCGCGATTTTCACCGTTGCGACCGGTGGGCGACACGCGGTCGAAGTCGGAGGACAGAGCGTTCCGTTCGCGGATTTTCTGGCGCCCGGCCTGATCGTCATGGGCATGATGACCAACGCCTTCGCCAATTCCAGCTTTTCGCTGCTCGTCGGCAAGATCCAGGGGACGATCGTCGATTACCTGATGCCGCCGCTGTCTACGGGCGAATTGCTGGCGGCACTGGTCGCGGGCGCGGTGACGCGGGCTATCCTCGTCGGCTTTGCGATCTGGGTGATCATGCTGTTCTGGCCCGGCGTCCACGTCACGCCCCTCCACGCATGGGCAATCCTGTGGTTCGGCCTCATGGGATCGATCATGCTGTCGCTGATCGGTGTCCTGACATCGATCTGGGCGGAAAAGTTCGACCATGCTGCCGCTGTTTCCAACTTCGTCGTGGCGCCGCTATCCCTGCTGTCCGGCACGTTCTACGCAATCGACAAGCTGGCCCCCGCATTTCAGGCATTCAGCCGCGCCAATCCGTTCCATTACGTGATCGCGGGCTTTCGCTACGGATTTATCGGCGCAACCGATTCGCCGATCGTCACGGGCGCGCTGGTGCTGCTCGCGATCAATGCCGTACTCGCGGTTCTCGCGTATATGGTCCTCAAAAGCGGCTGGAAGTTGCGCTCCTGATTCAACGGCGCGCGCGGTGTTGACGCCCTCCGGACAAGGCGCGTAAACGTAGGGAAGGCGACCAGCGGGTCGCCTTTTCTTTTTTGTGCGAAAGGCCCTTGCCATGACGATCACGCCCCTCATGCCCGTCTATCCCCGGAGCGGGGTACGGCCGGTGCGAGGAGAGGGCGCGTATCTGTTCGGTGAGCGCGGCGAGAAGTACCTCGATTTCGCGGCTGGCATTGCCGTCAATGCGTTGGGCCATGGCCATCCGCACCTGACCAAGGCGATTGCCGACCAGGCCGCGACCCTGATGCATGTGTCGAACCTTTACGGCAGCCCGCAGGGCGAGGCGCTGGCACAGCGCATCGTCGATATGAGCTTTGCCGACACTGTGTTCTTCACCAATTCGGGTGTCGAGGCGATCGAATGCGCGATCAAGACCGCGCGGCGGTATCACTATGCCAACGGTAATCCGCTGCGTCACAAGCTGATCACGTTCAAGAACGCCTTTCATGGTCGTTCGCTGGGCGCGATCTCTGCGACCGACCAGGCGAAGATGCGCGATGGCTTCGAGCCGCTACTTCCGGGCTTCGACTACGCGGTGTTCAACGATCTTGCTGGCGCACTTGCCAAGATCGACGACGAGACCGCGGGTTTCTTGGTCGAAACGGTGCAGGGCGAAGGCGGGATGACCGCCGGGACGCCCGCGTTCATCAAGGGCTTGCGCAAGGCATGCGACGAGCATGGCCTGTTGCTGATCCTTGACGAAATCCAGTGCGGTTACGGCCGCACCGGCAAGATGTGGGCGTACGAGCACTACGGCATCACGCCCGACATCATGACGGTTGCCAAGGGCATCGGCGGCGGTTTCCCGCTCGGGGCATGTCTGGCGACCGAGGAAGCAGCCAAGGGCATGGTCGTGGGAACACATGGTTCGACCTATGGCGGCAACCCGCTGGGGATGGCGGCGGGGCAGGCGGTACTCGACGTGATGCTTGAGCCCGGATTCCTGGATCATGTCACCAAGATGGGTGACCGGCTGCGTCAGGCGTTCGAACAGTTGATTCCGAACTACGATCACCTGTTCGAGGAAATCCGCGGCAAGGGACTGATGCTCGGCATCAAGATGAAGGAGCCGGCGGTCAGCCGCGATTTCGTTGCTCATTTGCGTGACAATCACGGTTTGCTGACGGTGGCTGCGGGTGAGAACGTCTTCCGCGTCCTGCCGCCGCTGATCATCGATGAATCGCATATTGCCGATTGCATCGAGCGGCTGAGCGAAGGCGCGCGGACGTATGCTGGGCCAAGCGATGACTAGCGCGGTCTCTGGCGCCGTTCGCAATTTCCTCGACCTGTCTGACGCCGGGCCGGACGGGATCGCGGCGATGTTGAACGATGCGCTCGACCGCAAGACGGCGCGGGCGGGGTGGCCGAAGGGCCGCGTCGATACCGACGCGCCGCTTGCGGGGCACACGCTGGCCATGATCTTCGAAAAGTCATCGACGCGCACCCGCGTGTCGTTCGACATGGCGATGCGCCAACTCGGCGGCACGACGATCGTCATGGATGCCGGCTCGATGCAGCTCGGGCGTGGCGAAACGGTGGCCGACACGGCCCGAGTCCTGTCGCGCTATGTTGATGCGATCATGATCCGTACCGACGATCACGCCAAGATCGAGGAAATGGCGGCACACAGCAGTGTGCCCGTCATCAACGGACTGACCGACGTCTCGCATCCGTGCCAGATCATGGCTGATCTGCTGACCGTCATCGAACGCGGCGTTGCGCTGCCGGGCACTAAATGGGCGTGGCTCGGCGACGGCAATAATGTGCTGCATTCGATCGTCGAGGCGGCGGGCCTGATGAAATTCTCCGTCGCCATCGGTTGTCCAGAAGGGTACGACCCAGATACGCGCTGGATTGATAAAGCGAACGAGCGCTTGGCGGGAACGAACGCGCGCGTCACGATCGAACGCGATCCCGTACGCGCAGTCGCGGATGCCGATATGGTCGTCACCGACACCTGGATATCGATGGGCCAGACCCACGCCGACGAAAAGCTGACCGCCATGATGCCCTATCAAGTCGGTGGCGGCTTGATGGGCGGTGCGAAGCCGGGCGCGACGTTCCTGCACTGCCTGCCCGCTCACCGTGGCGAGGAAGTCACCACGGATGTGATCGACGGCCCGCAATCGGCAATCTGGGACGAAGCTGAAAACCGTCTGCACGCGCAAAAGTCGGTGCTTCTCTGGGCATTCGGTCTTTTGGGTTGAGGGCGCTCGCTCGCGTCCCCATGTTCTCTTCATGACGACCGAATTCGATATCGACCGGACACTGGGCTTCACGATCACGTCGCGTCATGCGCGAGGCCGGGTTGCGCGTCTCGGCCCGGTCCTCGACACGATCCTTGCCGCGCACGACTATCCGCCCGTCATCGAGCGTCTGCTCGGCGAAGCGCTGGTCTTGACCGCATTGCTCGGCGCGCTCTTGAAAGACGCGGACGGGCAGATGACGCTGCAGGCCCAGACCGAGACGGGCATCGTCGACCTTATGGTGTGCGACTATAAGGACGGTCAGCTGCGCGGTTATGTTCGATTCGATATCGACCGCCTGGCGGAAGGGCCTGCCGATCCGTCGCTCTTTGCGTTGTTCGGCCAGGGCTATCTCGCGATCACCTTCGATCAGGCGGTGTCGGGCGAGCGTTATCAGGGCATCGTGCCACTGGAGGGCGGTTCGCTCGCCGACGCGGCGCAGAGCTATTTCGCACAATCCGAGCAGATCCCCAGCCTCGTCCGCATCGCCGTCGGTCGCGATGACGATGGCTGCAAGGCGGGAGGGTTGCTCCTCCAGCATCTCCCCGAGGGCGAAGAGGGCCGCGAACGGCTGCATACGCGTCTCGACCACCCCGAATGGGAACATGTCGCCATCCTTGGCAGCACGATCTCCGACGAGGAACTGCTCGATCGTGCCCTCCCGCTGGAGACGATCGTGTGGCGATTGTTCAACGAGGAGGAAGAGGTCCGTCTGCTCGGCGGGGCTTCGCTGACGAAGGGGTGCCGGTGTGACCCCGACCATATTCGTCAGGTTCTAAGCCAGTTTCCGGAAGACGAGCGCTTGGCCATGGCCGACGACAATGGCACGATAGGTGTCGATTGCGCCTTCTGTTCACGCGTTTTTCCCGTTTCGGCACGAGAGATTGTGTCGCCCCTCTAACAATTCCCGACCGGATCGCTTACATTGGGTCCGGGTCGTTGAAATCATATGCGCGCAGCAGGGGGCTGACGCGCGCAGTCGAGGTTTGACGCTTGTCCATTTCGCTTCGCCTTCTCGTTCTTCCGGCTATCGGACTTCTGGCGACCGCTGCAGATGCGCCGTCGCTGGTTGCACTGGGGCAGTTGCAGCCCGGCCAATGGACACTGACGTCGCGGGAGGGCGATTTTCCGGCGCGTAAACTCTGTCTCGGCGATCCGCGCGTTCTGCTTCAGGTGCGCCAACCGGTTACTGCGACATGCACTCGTTTCGTTATCACAAACGATCCGAATGTCTCGACCGTCCACTACACATGTCCGGGCTCGGGCAGCGGCAGAACGACTGTGCGCGTCGAAACGCCACGGCTTGCGCAGGTCAATACGCAAGGACTCGTCAACGGTACGCCGTTCGACCTGACTCTCGAAGCCCGGCGAACTGGCGAATGTCCCGCGATTTCGATGCGATAGGCGTCGCTGTGTAGACGATTCATTAACCAGTTGCGGTCATATTTCAGAGCAACGGATCGAAGCTTTCGGTACGTTTCCTCCCTAGTGGGCCTGACGGCTCAAGCCTGGCCGCCTTTCGGGGCGGTCATTTTTTTTGTAGCGCACGTGAATGATACAGATTCCCGTTGCCGCCCCCGATGCGATAGCCGTCGCGCTCGTCTCGGGCGGTCTCGATTCGATGGTTGCCGCCGGCATGGCGCGCGCCGCCGGATACCGCGTGTTTGCGCTCACTATCGACTATAATCAGCGCCACCGGATCGAACTGGAAGCCGCGGCCCGCGTCGCAGCAATGATCGGTGCGGAACGGCACGTAGTACTGCCGCTTGACCTTACGCGATTTGGCGGCTCGGCGCTGACCGATTCGTCGATCGCCGTTCCGGGGGGAGGCGTGGAACTGGGTATTCCCGTGACCTATGTTCCCGCGAGGAACACAATCTTCCTGTCCGTGGCGCTTGGTTGGGCCGAGGCGGCGGGTGCACACGATCTCGTCATCGGTATCAATGCACTAGACTATTCGGGCTATCCCGACTGCCGCCCCGAATTCATCACGGCGTTCGAGGCAATGGCGACCACGGCGACGCGTGATGGGGTTGGGGGAACACGGTTCTGTGTCCATGCGCCACTCGCGATGATGAGCAAGGCAGACATCGCGCGCGCCGCCGTCGACCTGGGCCTCGACGCGGGCGCAACCTGGTCGTGCTATGATCCGACGACGGACGGAACGCCTTGCGGCGTCTGCGACAGTTGCCGCCTGCGTGCCAAGGGCTTTGTCGAGGCAGGGTTGACGGATCCGGCACTGGCATGAGCTATGCAGTCAAGGAGATGTTCCTGACGCTTCAGGGTGAAGGGGTGCAGTCCGGGCGGCGGGCGGTGTTCGTGCGCTTTGCGGGCTGCAATCTGTGGAGCGGGCGCGAAGCCGATCGCGCAACGGCGGTTTGCCAGTTCTGCGATACCGATTTTGTCGGCGTCGACGGAGACGGGGGCGGACGTTTCTCCGATGCAAAGGCCCTTGCTGGGGCCGTCGCGACCCTGTGGGGCGAAGGGGCATGGCTGCGCTACGTTGTTCTGACCGGCGGCGAACCCATGCTCCAGATTGACGACGCGCTGATCGATGCGCTCCATGCGCGCGGTTTCGAGATCGGCGTCGAGAGCAACGGTACGATCGCCGCGCATCCCGGCATCGACTGGCTGTGCATCAGCCCCAAGGCAGGGTCCGACGTCGTCCAGAAAACCGGAAACGAGTTAAAACTTGTCTGGCCCCAGCCCGGAAGCGATACCAATGTCATGGAAGACTGGGCATTCGACCATCATCTGGTCCAGCCGATGGACTGCGCCGACGCCGCAGGTGCCCGCGATGCCGCCATCGCCTTCGTCATGGCGCGCCCGAAATGGCGCCTGACGACGCAGGCGCACAAGATTCTCGGTCTACGTTAGGCTAAAGATAAACGGTGCCGCACTTTGCGACATAGCCGTTCCGCTTCCAGCATTTATCGTCGAACTGCGGTGTCGCCATTGTACCCAGCAGCCGCACCCTGCGGAAATATTGTTCGCCGCCCGCGATCAGGCTGTTACGCAACTCGCGCAGGTTTTCGACGGTAAAGATCGTAAAGCCGCCCCGCGGCGCAAACAGCGCCTTCTTCCCGATCCGCGATGCCGTGTGGCAAAAGCCATACTGGCTGCTGACCGTCGAAAAATTGCTGTATGTCTTGGTTCCGTACTGGTCGAGCGCCTGTTGGGCGGCTCGGGGAGTTTTTGTCGTGCGCACGAAATATTTGCGCAGCGTATCATAGGCTTGCGACAATTCGACAGCGTGATTGACGTAAACCCCGTCATAGCTGTCGGCGGCGAGGAGCGTCGGGTCGAACTTGCACTGCAGCTTGGCGACGTTGAGCGCCGCGCGCATCTGCCACGCCCAGTTCGCACGTTCCTCGGCAACCGTCGCACCGGGAAGCATGACGCCAATCCCGGGAGCGCCCGGCTCAAGTGGCGCACCGCGAAAGTCCGGCCCCTGCCAGAAAATCTGCGATGAAGCGGGGGACGACAACGCCGGCAGGACGATTAGTGCCAGCAATATCGGCAAACGCATTTGGGCTTCCTCTCTGAACGACTGCCAACCCTCTACGGGGCTATCGGCAGAACGGAAACCCTTTGCGGGCAAAGGCCATTGCTCTGCGATGAACGTAACCGCTGGAATGACCAAGAAAAAAGGGCCGCCCGGCGAACCGGACGACCCTCAATTCAAAAACGTCAAACGACGCGCGAATTACATCGCGTTCGTTGCGTTCTCCGTTGCGTTTGCAACTGCATTGGTTGCGTTCGCAGCGTTGTCCGTTGCGTTGGCGAGCGCTTCCGTCGCCATCGTGTCGTTGGTCGTGCCTTCGGTGGCAGCGATCGCGTTGACGTCCGTCGCGTTGACTTCGGTCGTGTTGGTCGACTCGGTCTTGCTGCATGCAGCAACAGCGAATGCGGCGGCGGCGATCATCGAAACAGTAGCAATCTTGCGCATTTATATGCTCCCTAGGAATAAAGGATCTGGACGGCCTTTGCCCTAATACCCAAATCGTAGTGTGCATTAGCGTCTATCATTGGGACGCTCAAGCGAATTGTGTCAATTTTTCGGCGAAGATGACAAATTAGCGATAAAGCGCGGAAGTTCCACACTTAAAGCGGCGTCCAAATCAGGCATGTTTGCGGCAGAGCCAGTCGCTGCAAGGCTGGTGACCGGAAATTCGGGGAGGCCACAGGGCACTATTCCATCGAAATGCGTCAGATCCGGGTTCAGATTGATGGAAAATCCGTGCATCGATACCCAGCGCCTGACGCGAATCCCGATGGCGCCGATTTTCGCCTCTCTACCGCCATCATTCGTCCAAATTCCGATGCGCCCTGGTGCGCGCCATGCCTCGACGCCCAATCGCGCCAGCGCGCCGATCACCCATCCTTCGACCGAATGAACGAAGCAGCGCACGTCATGGCCGCGCTTTCCGACATTGAGCACGAGGTAGCCGATCCGCTGACCAGGACCATGATATGTGTAGCGACCACCACGCCCCGCCGGAAACACTGGAAAACGGGCGTCGAGCAACTCCGCTGGGTTGGCGCTGGTCCCGGACGTATAGAGCGGCGGGTGTTCGAGCAGCCAGATTGCCTCGCGCGCCTCGCCAGCGGCAACGGCGGCGGCACGCGCGTCCATCCACGCCAGCGCCTCCGGATAGGCGACAGGCGAGTCGCTGACGATCCAGTCGATGCCGTCGAACGCGTTCACTTGTGCCGCGTGCGCCGATTGCCTAGCGGCGGTCAAGCTTCCGGAAGTCGGGGGACCAGCGAAAGGCGCGACCCGCAATGCCATTTTCCTATGATCGCGCGTGGCAGGAGGTGATGGCCATGCTGCGGGCCGACTGGGCGTTGCTGCTGACTTTGGCGGGTGCCTTTATTTTCTTTCCGGCGTTCGTCCTGTTTGTCTTTGCGCCGATGCCGGAGGGACAGGCAGGCGTATCGACGCAAGTCGCGTTCGAGCAGATCATTGCCTATTATGAGGCAAATATCCTGTGGTTCGTGTTGGCAAATGCGATTGGCGCTTTTGCACAGGCGGCGATTCTTGCGCTGCTGCTCGATCGTGGACGTCCGACAGTGCGAGAGGCGCTTGCGGGGGCAGGGATATTGCTTCCCAGCTTTTTCGTCGCACAAATCGTCACGAATCTCGCCACCGGTGCTGCGTTGGCGCTACTCATCGTTCCCGGCATCTACCTGCTCGGACGCTTTGCCGTCGTCGGACCGTTGCTGATCGCCCGCCGTCTTACCAATCCCTTGCTTGCGATCGCCGACGGATGGCGTGCAACCGACAAACGCGGCTGGCGGATCGCCGGACTTATTCTGCTGGTCGTGGTCGTCGCCTGGGTCGTCCTCTCGGCGGCCACATCGGCTCTGACGATTCTGGGTTCGCTGATCGTTCCCGAATCGGCGCGACCGCTGGTTGGCGGATTTACGGGTGCGCTCAGCAGCGCAGGGCTGTCGCTGTTGATGGTCGTTCTGTCGGCTGCGATCTATCGCCAACTCGCGGCGACTGACAGCATCGGCGAGGTATTCAACTGACGCTCAGATCCAGACGGCGCGGGGCGGCAGGCTCATCAGGATCGCGTCGATATTGCCGCCGGTTTTCAGGCCGAACAGCGTTCCCCGGTCATGGACGAGGTTGAATTCGGCATAACGTCCGCGCCATTCGAGCAAGATCTGCTCCTCTTCTGCGGTGAACGGAATGCCCATCCGGCGCCGGACGATCACCGAATAGACGGCGAGAAACGCTTCCCCCAGTGCGCGGGTCAGCGCAAAGTCCTGCGCGAAGTCCGATTCGAGATGATCGAAGAATATCCCGCCGACGCCGCGATGGACATTGCGATGCGGAATCCAGAAATAATCGTCTGCCCATGATTTGAAGCGCGGATAATCGCCGGATGGACTCGCAGCACATGCAGCTTTCATCGCGGCATGAAAGTCCGCCGTGTCCTGGTCCTTTGGCAGGGCGGGGTTGAGGTCCGCGCCACCACCGAACCAGCGCTTGGTCGTCGCCAGGAACCGGCAATTCATGTGGACGGCGGGGACGTGCGGGTTCGCCATGTGCGCGACCAGACTGATGCCCGTTGCGAAGAACGCCGGATTTTCTTCCGCGCCGTGAATCGACTTTGCGAATTCGGGATTGAATGCGCCGCCAACGGTCGAGACGTTTACACCGACCTTTTCGAACACCTTGCCCTTCATCACACCGCGGACGCCGCCGCCACCGGCACCGGCAGGATCGTCGTCCCGGTTCCAGGGCGTGTAGTGGAAGGAGGCGTCGCTCGCAGCCTCGCGCTCGATCGATTCGAAAGCAGCACAGATCCGGTCACGCAGATCCTCGAACCAGTCGCGTGCCGTCTGCTGCTCGTCGTCGAGCGTGATCATGCCGGTAATCCCTGTGTCTGACGAAGCGCTTCGGCAACCGCGATACCGGCGGCGACCGAGATGTTCAAAGAGCGAACCTGCGGCAGCAGCGGTATCCGCACTGTAGCGTCGCAGCCATTTGCGATTTCGGAGGGCACCCCGGCACTCTCGCGACCCAGCAACAGGACATCGTCAGGCGCAAAGGCGAAATCGGGCAGACGGGTGGCCCCCCTCGTCGTCAGTAGGATGATTCGTGCCGTCGTGAAGCTGCGGAAAGCCTCCCATCCCGAATGGCGCGCCACATCGACGTGCTGAACATAGTCCATGCCCGCCCGGCGCATTTTCGCCTCGGACCAGATGAAGCCACAGGGTTCGATGACATCGACCCCAATACCGAAGCACGCGGACAGGCGCAGGATGGCGCCCATGTTGCCGGCGATTTCGGGTTGGTAGCATGCAAGTCGCATGCAGGCGCCACTATGCGCGACACCTTACCGTCACAAGCCCGACATTTTCGCATTTGCAACATGGCGCCAGGGCGCTATCAGCGCGCCCATAGGGCCGAAGAGGGTGGTCCTACCCGTTTTTAACAGACCAGCTGGGGACGCAAGACAAATGGCCGGACAGGCTGCTGTTTCACCATCCGAAACCGAAATCGCTGCGGAGCCCGAGCTTCGTCGCCGCGACGTCATCAATATTGCGGCTGTCGCCTTTGCGGGCGTCGGCATCATTCCGATTGCCGGTGTTGCGATCAACCAGATGAACCCGTCGGCCGACGTTCTCGCGTCGCTCACGTCCGAGGTCGATATCTCGAAGATCGGCGTAGGCCAGGCGATCAAGACGATCTTCCAGAAACAGCCGTTGTTTGTGCGTCACCTGACGCCGAAGGAAATCGCGGAGGCCGATGCTGTACCGGTATCCACGCTACGCGACCCGCAGACGCTGGCCCAGCGGACCAAGCCGGGCAAGGAGCAGTGGTTGATCACGATGGGCGTTTGCACCCACCTCGGTTGTGTGCCGCTTGGCGCTGCCGAAGGTGAGATCAAGGGTGAGTTCGGCGGCTACTTCTGCCCGTGCCACGGGTCTAGCTACGACACCGCCGCCCGCATCCGCAAAGGCCCGGCGCCCAAGAATCTACTGGTTCCCGACTATGTCTTCCGGTCGGAAACGCTTGTCGAAGTCGGAGCAAAGGCATGAGCTTTCCCTGGGCCCAGCATTATGCGCCGAAGAATGCCTTCATGCGCTACATGGACGAAAAGCTGCCGCTGCCGCGCTTCGTCTATAACGCGGTCGGTGCCGGTTATCCGGTTCCGCGCAACCTGAATTATTTCTGGAACTTCGGCGTCCTTGCGGGTGCTGCGCTCGCCATCCAGATCGTCACCGGAATCATCCTCGCGATGCATTACCACGCCGATATCGGCGGGGCGTTCGATTCGGTCGAACACATCATGCGCGACGTGAACGGTGGCTGGTTCTTCCGCTATGCGCACATGAACGGCGCATCGATGTTTTTCGTCGTCGTCTACCTGCACATCGCGCGCGGCCTTTATTTCGGTTCGTACAAGCCGCCGCGTGAGGTCATCTGGCTGCTCGGCGTGGTCATCTTCCTGTTGATGATGGCGACCGGCTTCATGGGCTACGTCCTTCCCTGGGGGCAGATGAGCTTCTGGGGGGCCAAGGTTATCACAGGCCTGTTCTCCGCCATCCCGCTGGTCGGTCCGACGATCCAGACCTGGCTGCTGGGCGGTCCTGCGCCCGACTATAACACGCTCAACCGCTTCTTCTCGCTGCACTATCTGCTGCCGTTCGTGATCGCGGCGGTCATTATCCTGCACATTTGGGCGCTGCACATTCCGGGGTCGTCGAATCCGACCGGCGTCGAAGTGAAGAGCGCCGAGGATACCGTTCCCTTCCATCCGTATTACACGGCAAAGGACGGCTTCGGGCTGGGCGTGTTCCTGCTGATCTTCGCGGCGCTGATGTTCTTCTCGCCGAACCTGCTGGGTCACCCGGACAACTACATCGCGGCGAACCCGCTTTCGACGCCGGCGCACATTGTTCCCGAATGGTATTTCTGGCCGTTCTACGCGATCCTGCGTGCCTTCACGATGGACCTGTCGATCCCATTCACCAGCATCGTGCTCATCCCTGCCAAGCTGCTCGGCGTGGTCGCGATGTTCAGCTCGATCCTGGTGATGTTCTTCCTGCCGTGGCTCGACCCGTCGCCCGTGCGTTCGGGGAATTATCGCCCGCTGTTCAAGAAATTCACGCTGTTCGGTCTGCTGCCCGCTGTGCTGGTGCTCGGCTATTGCGGTGGCGCTCCGGCCGAAGAGCCCTATGTGATCATCTCGCAGCTTGCCGCAGCATATTATTTTGCGCATTTCCTGCTGATCCTGCCGATCATCTCGATGATCGAGCGTCCGCTGCCCCTGCCGTTTTCGATCACCGAAAGTGTGCTGGGCAAGGGTAACGACACCAGCGGCTCCGGCACCTCGCCGCAGCTTCAGCCGGCCGAATAGGGGTTTACGATGTTTGGTGTTCGTCCAATCGGGATGCTTGTCGGGCTCGGCTTCGTCTTCGTCCTGCTCCTGACTATGCTCTGGGGCGTGGTCGCCTATGTTCCCGAGATCGGGAAAAAGACCGCGCTCAGCGAGTTCCATGTTCCCATGCACCCGAAAGAGGACGTCTCGTTCTCTTTTGAGGGGCTATTCGGGAAGTACGACAACCGCCAGCTCCAGCGGGGCTTCCAAGTTTACAAGGAAGTCTGCGCCGCGTGCCACTCGATGAAGCAGGTTGCGTTCCGCGATCTCGAGGAAATCGGGTTCAGCAAGCCTGAAGTGAAGGCGATCGCCAACCAGTGGACGACCGAAGTTCCGTCGATCAATCCGGACACCGGAGAGGCCTCGACACGCAAGGCGACGCCCGCTGACAAATTCCCCTCGCCGTATCCCAATGATACGGCGGCGCGGGCAGCGAACAACAATGCGTTGCCGCCCGATCAATCGTTGCTCGCCAAGGCACGGCACAATGGCCCGCACTACATCTATTCGTTGCTGACCGGTTATCAGGCCCAGCCGGCCGCGCTGGTTGCCAAATATCCGGATCTTAAGACACCGCCCGGACTGCACTACAATCCGTATTTCCCGAACCTCAATCTCGCCATGGCGCCGCCGTTGACGGATGGATCAGTAACCTATTCGGACGGGACGAAGTCCACGCTGAAGCAGAATGCAGAGGATGTTTCGGCCTTCCTGATGTGGGCGGCCGAACCGAACCTGCCAAAGCGTCACGCCGTGGGCTGGGCAAGCGTCCTTTACCTGCTCGTGATGACCGTGCTGGCGTACTTCGCGTACAAGGGCATCTGGGCCGACAAGAAGCCGAAGAAGGTCAAGGCGACCGACGCGGCGTGACGCGCGACCAGCTGCAGGCGCTCGTTCGGACGATCCCCGACTTTCCGAAGCCGGGGATCCAGTTCCGCGATATCTCGACGCTGCTGGCTGACGGACCCGGGTTTGCCGCTTCGATCGACGCGCTGACCCATATCGCCCTGCCGTATAAGCCTGATCGTATCGTCGCCATTGATGCGCGTGGTTTCCTGTTCGGCGCACCGGTTGCCGTGGCGCTGGGGGCGGGGGTCATTCCTGCGCGCAAGAAGGGCAAGCTGCCCGGTGCGACGCTGGGCGTCGATTACGATCTGGAATATGGAACCGACCGGTTGGAGCTTCACGTGGGTGCGGTTTTGCCGGGGCACCGTGCTTTCATCATAGACGATCTTATCGCGACCGGCGGGACCGCGCTTGCGTGCGTCAACCTGCTGCGCGCGGCGGGTGCCGATGTGGTCGGTGCGGCGTTTGCGATCGACCTTCCCGATCTTGGCGGTGCCGATCGGCTGCGCGCCGAGGGGGTGCTAGTCGATAGCCTGATGGCATTCGGCGGCCACTGAGCCTGTTCCGCTAACCTTCGTCATTGCGAGCGCAGCGAAGCAATCCAACCACGAGAACTACCGCAATGGATTGCTTCGCTGCGCTCGCAATGACGAGTTAGGCGGTTTCCGAAGGCCGCCGCGGGATCAGCCCGATCGCAATCATCGACATCACCGGCACGTCATCCTGATTGAAAACCGTGGTTCGCGATCGAAACGACCCCAGATCGGGCTTGCTGCGCGAAGGTGTCTTGTCGAGCAATTCGGTTTCGGAACGGAGCGTGTCACCCGGATAAACAGGCTTCAGCCAGCGGATCTCATCAACGCCGGGTGACCCCAGTCCGGCTTGCTGGATGGCTCTCATGTTGTCCACCTGCATCCGCATCATCATGCCCATGGTGTGCCAGCCGCTGGCGGCGAGTTTCTTGAAATGGGTTTTGGCTGCGGCTTCATCCGACAGATGAAACTCTTGCGGATCATATTTGCCCGCGAACTCGACGACTTCCTCGCGAGTCACTTCATAGCGGCCAAAGGATGATCTGGCGCCGATTTCCAGGTCTTCGAAATACATCATTACAGCGGTCTGTCCGCAAATCCGCCGCCGATCAAGGCTTCAACGCAGGCGCGAAAACCGCATCGGTGCCATCGCCGGGTGTCGGCGTGATGCCGATCAGCTTTGCAACCAGCGGATAGATATCGACATTGTCGAACCGGTCGAGGGTAATTCCTTTGCGGAATGCTGGTCCGGTCGCGATGAAAACCGCGGCGACCGCCGGATCGGCGTTGTCATAACCGTGCTCGCCCTTGATGTAGTCTTTGGGCTTTTCGGGGAAACTCCATCCGGTATCGGCCATGCACAGGAACGGGGACACCCGCGGATTGGCCCCGAATTTGAAACGGGCGGGGATGTCCTTGCGCGCCCAGCAGGTCAGGTGTGCAGGCGGATGGGAGAGCCGGGCCGCGACCTCGGCGTCCTTTCCGGGCAGGGGAAATATGTCGAGCAGCGGCCCTTCGGTGATCGATTCCATGATCCCGGGATCTATGACTTCGCTCAGCGGATGAATGTGTTCGACCGGAACGGGGGCCATGCCATGGTCCGACACGATCACCAGATTCACCGCCTGGCCCATCGCCGCGAGCGTATCGACAAGCCGACCGACCTGCGCATCGACGTCGCCGATCGCCTTCAGTTCTTCGGGCGAACCATAGCCCGAATTGTGCGACGTATAATCGACCGCATTGAAATAAAGCATGATGAACGCGGGTCGCGAACTTGCCGGACGCCTGACCCAGTCGAGCACGGTCTCCACCCGCTGCGCACTGTCGATCGCATTGTCATAGGGCCACCACCATGACGGTCGCTTGCCCTTGATCGCCACATCGGAGGCGACCCAATACATCGTCCCGGTGCGGATGCCCGCACGCTCGGCCTGTAGCCAGATCGGATCGACCTGGTCCCACCAGAACGGGTCGCGGTTGGTCAGCGGATCGGTGTTCTTGAACGTCACGCCCGGTCGTGCTGGGTCGCGCATCTTCTGGTCGATGATGCCGTGATGATCGGGGCGAAGGCCGGTCGCGAGCGTAATGTGATTGGGAAAAGTATTCGTCGGAAAGCTTGGGCGCATCGACCCGCTGACACCCGCTGCGGCGATGGCATCGAGCCGGGGCGTCAGCCCTTTGCCGAGGCGGTTCGCGCCGAGTCCGTCGATCGACACCATAATCGTGATCGGCGCGCGTTGTTCGACCGCCGTGATCGTGGGTGGCGGTGGCGTCGTCGCGCAGGCGGACAGGATAAAAGCGGCAAAAGCGACGAGCAGGGAACGGATCATTACGACTCCCGATGACGCCGCATTGCTACACCAGAATGACCAGATCCGTCAGCTATGAAGGAAGTGCATCACGTCGCCGTCCTGCACGACGTAAGCCTTGCCTTCCGCGCGGAGTTTGCCGGCATCGCGCGCCTTGCTCTCGCCGCCGAAGGCGACGAAATCGTCATAGGCGATCGTTTCGGCACGAATGAAACCCTTTTCGAAATCACTGTGAATTTCACCCGCTGCATTCGGTGCGGTCGCGCCGACGCGGACGGTCCAAGCGCGGGCTTCCTTGGGACCGACGGTAAAGAAGGTCATCAAATGAAGCAGCTTGTATCCCGCGCGGATAACGCGCGCGAGGCCGGTTTCGGTAAGGCCCAGGTCCGACAAGAACTCGCTGCGATCTGCGGGCTCCATCGTCGCGATTTCGGCCTCGATCGCGGCGGAGACGACCACGGCTTCCGCCCCCTCGGCCTTCGCCTTTTCGAAGACCTTTGCCGACAGGGCATTGCCCTCCGCCGCCGAACACTCGTCGACGTTGCACACGTAAAGCACGGGCTTGGCGGTCAGCAGCTGCGCCTGGTCGAACAGGCGCGCTTCCTCCGGATCGCTGCGCTCGACCAATCGCGCAGGCTTCCCCTCGCGGAGCAACGCCAGTGCCTGGCCAAGGACCGCTGCCGCCGCCTTGGCTTCCTTGTCGCCTTGCGCTGCTTTCTTCGCAAGGTTGGGGACTCGCTTTTCGAGGCTTTCGAGATCGCTCAGCATGAGTTCGGTCTCGACCGTCTCGGCATCGCTGATCGGGTCGACTTTGTTATCGACGTGCTGGATGTCACCATCCTCGAAGCAGCGCAGCACATGGACGATGGCATCGACTTCGCGGATATTGCCCAGGAACTGATTGCCGAGCCCTTCGCCCTTCGACGCGCCGCGCACCAGGCCTGCGATGTCGACAAAACCGAGCTGCGTTTCGATCTTCTTCTGCGACCTTGCGATCTCGACCAGCTTGTCGAGCCGGGGATCGGGCACAGCGACATTGCCGATATTCGGCTCGATCGTGCAGAACGGATAATTCGCCGCCTGCGCCGCCGCCGTTTCGGTCAGCGCGTTGAACAGGGTGGACTTGCCGACATTCGGCAGCCCGACGATCCCGCATTTGAAACCCATATCAGTCCTGTCCCATTCGCATTGCGAGGTCGCTCATAAATCTTACGTCGTCCCCGTCGGCCAGCCATTTCGCCTCGGCCGAGATCGTGCCTAGCAAGTGCGCGAGGTCATCCATTTCGGCCTTGGCGTAGTTGCCGAGCACATATCCGGTCACACGATCCTTGTGCCCCGGATGGCCAATGCCGATGCGTACGCGGCGGAAATCTTCGCCGATATGCGCCATTGTCGATCGAATGCCGTTGTGCCCCGCCGCGCCGCCGCCGGTGCGGACCTTTACCTTGAATGGCGCAAGATCGAGTTCGTCGTAGAACACTGTCACGTCGCCGGTCGTCAGTTTGTAGAAGCGCATCGCCTCGCCGACGCTGCGGCCGCTTTCGTTCATGAAGGTCGCGGGTTTCAGTAGCAGGATCTTTTCGGAGCCGATGCGGCCCTCGGCGATCATGCCCTGGAATTTCGATTTCCACGGCGAGAAACGGTGTTCGTCCGCGATGACATCGGCAGCCATAAAGCCGACATTGTGCCGGTGCAGCGCATATTCCGCGCCCGGATTGCCGAGGCCGACCCAGAGTTGCATCACTTAAGCCCCTCCTCCTTTAGGAGCTTGGGGTCGGTCGATCCCCCGGACCGACCTGAAACTGCCGGGAGCAGTTTCACCCGAAACTGGGTTGGGGTGGGGGCTCTCAACACCCCCGGATGATCCGGTGTTCGCGGACATTCCCCACCCCAACCCCTCCCCTGAAGGGGGAGGGCTTTAAGAGTTACTCGCTTGTGGCTTCACCTTCAGCGGCAGCTTCGTCATCGCTGTCGCCTTCGCTCGACTTGAGCGCCGACGGTGCGACGATCGTCGCGATGGTGAAGTCGCGGTCGGTGATGGCCGAGACCGCGCCCTTGGGCAGCTTCACCGACGAAATGTGGATCGAATCGCCGACTTCGGTGCCGGTCAGGTCGACGGTGATCTCGTCTGGCATCTCGGCCGCGTCGCAGACCAGTTCCAGATCGTGGCGAACGATGTTCAGCACGCCGCCGCGCTTGATGCCGGGCGATGCTTCCTCGTTGATGAAGTGCACGGGGACGTTGATCGTCACCTTGCTGTGCTCGCCGATGCGCAGGAAGTCGACATGCAGCGGACGTTCGGAAACGGGGTGAAACGCGACGTCCTTGGGAAGCGTACGCACGGCCTTGCCGCCCACGTTGATCATGACGATAGAGTTCATGAAGTGGCCGGTGTGCAGCGCCTTCATCAGCGCCTTTTCCTCGACATGGACGCCGAGGGGGGATTCGCCTGCGCCATAGATGACGGCAGGAACGCGGGCCTCACGACGCAATGCCCGGCTGGCTCCCTTACCCGCCGTCTCGCGCGCTTCGGCCGACAGGGTCAGCTGATCGCTCATATGTATCTCCGTAATATGTATGCCCGCGCGCGCCTCCAGGGATGTCGACTGCGTGGGAGGCGCGCGCATAGCGGGGAGGGTGGAGAATTGCATCACTTAAGCCCCTCCTCCTTTAGGGGAGGGGTTGGGGTGGGGACTGTCCGCGCTCGAACTGCTGGAATGGGAAGCGTTGAGACTCCCCACCCCAACCCCTCCCCTAAAGGAGGAGGGGCTTTTTACTGCACCCGAACGACCTTCACGCCCTTCGCCTTGCCCTGCGCAGTGAGCAGCGCCTCGACCGAATCCTTGCCCGCGAGATGCCCGGCGCCGACCGCGACGAAGACGGTGCCGGGCTTCGCCATACGCTGCACGATCCATGCGGCCCAGCGCTGGTTGCGCTTGGTGAGAAGCGTGTCGGCGAGTTCGGCGGAATCCTTCATCTCGTTGTTGAAGGTCTGCGCGATATTCTTGACGTCACCCCTGCGCCACGACGCGATCATCGCCCCGAATTCCTTGGCGATGTTGGCGCTGCCATCGGACACGCTGACAAGGAACTGGCGTTGCGCCGCCTCCGACAGGCCATCGAAATAGCCGAGCTGCTGCGCGGGCGTCTCGAGGCCGTTCACCGGCTTTCCAGCCTTGCGGAATGCCGCCGTCAGCTGCGCCTCGGCACCTTCGTCACTGGTGAGATCGGCGGCGCGCAGCGACGCGGTGGAGATCACCAGTGACGCCGCCCACGTCTCCATGCCATCGAGTGTCGCTATCGGAATGCCGGTCTTGTCGATCGTCGCCTTCAGCTTCGGGCGGATCGCGGGCGGTACACGGTCGAGGATTGGTGGCAGGCCGGGCGACCGGCCCAGTTTCATCATGATAGCACCCAATGCAGCGGGATCGTCGATCACCGTTTCCAGCACCAGATCCTGCGACTGCGCCATCGCGGCGTCGAGTTTCGGCCCCGTCCACGTCATGCCCTGCGGCAACAGGTGAATCGTCCCGAACAGATAGACGGTCGTGTCCGCGTCATAGACTTTCCACAATGCCGGGCGCGCGACGCTTTGCTTGACCGGCTTGGGCGGAGGGGCCTTGGCCTCGCATCCCGAACAGGCGAACAGGGCAAAGCCGGCGAGAAGCGTTGAAAATGTGCGGTTCATGGGGGCGCGCACTAGCGGCTCGCTTGACCCGCCGCCACCCCCGCGCCAAAGCCGCGCGCGTGTCGAAGCCCCTCTCTTTCCAGCGCCTGATCCTGACGCTCCATGACTATTGGAGCGCGCAGGGCTGCGTCATCCTGCAACCGTACGACATGGAAATGGGGGCGGGGACGTTCCACCCGTTCACCGCGCTGCGCTCGCTGGGGCCGAAACCGTGGAAGGCCGCCTATGTGCAGCCCAGCCGCCGCCCGACAGACGGGCGCTATGGCGAAAACCCCAATCGCCTGGGTCATTATTACCAGTATCAGGTCATTCTGAAGCCCAGCCCGCCCGACCTGCAGGCGCTGTACCTCGGCAGTCTCGACGCGATCGGCGTCGATCCGCTGCTGCACGACATCCGCTTCGTCGAGGACGATTGGGAAAGCCCGACGCTCGGCGCATGGGGCCTCGGCTGGGAAGTCTGGTGCGACGGCATGGAAGTGACGCAGTTCACCTATTTCCAGCAGGTTGGCGGCTTCGACTGCAAACCCGTGTCGGGCGAACTGACCTACGGCCTCGAACGCCTGGCGATGTATATCCAGGGCGTCGACAATATTTACGACCTCGCCTTCAACGATGAGGGGGTCACATACGGCGACGTGTTCCTCGAGAACGAACGCCAGATGTCGAAGTGGAATTTCGAGGTCGCGAACACCGACAGCCTGTTCGACGGGTTCAGGAAAGCCGCCGCCGAGTGCGAGAATTGCCTGAGTGCTGAACTGCCGATCCCGGCGTATGAACAGGCGATCAAGGCCAGCCACATCTTCAATACGCTTCAGGCCCGCGGTGTCATTTCCGTGGCAGAACGCCAGGCCTATATCGGGCGCGTCCGCGATCTCGCAAAGGGTGCGTGTGCGGCGTACATCGCCAAACAGGCGCCCGAATGGGCGCAACAATTCCCGGGTTGGAGCGCATGATGTCGCTCATCAGGAAAAATCCCTCTGCGACCTCTGTGCCTCTGCGTGAACAAACGGCGATGTATCACGCAGAGGCGCAGAGGTCGCAGAGGGTTCAATGCTCGCCGCATGAGTGCGCGCAATGAGCGATTTTTTGTTGGAGCTGCGCTCCGAAGAGATTCCGGCGCGGATGCAGGTTAAGGCGAAGGACGACCTTGCGCGCCTGTTCGCCGAGGAAATCGCCAAGTCGGGTCTCGTCGCCGACAGCATCGAAACCTTCACAACCCCGCGTCGCCTGTCGCTGATCGCGCATGGGCTGCCCGCCGAAACCGCCGCCGTCAGCGAAGAGCGCAAGGGGCCGCGCGCCAACGCGCCGGAACAGGCGCTGGCCGGGTTCCTGCGTTCGACGGGTCTGACGCGCGAGCAACTCGTCGAGCGCGACGGCGTGTTCTTCGCGGTGATCGACAAGCCCGGTCGCCCGACGGCGGAGGTGCTCGCCGAGGCGATCCCTGCCGTCATCCGCGCCTTTCCCTGGCCGAAGTCGATGCGCTGGGGCACCGCATCGGCCAGCACCGAAAGTCTGCGCTGGGTGCGCCCGTTGCAGGGGATCGTCGCACTGCTGGGTAATGACGTCGTCCCGTGCGAGATCGACGGCATCGTCAGCGGGCGCGAGACAATGGGCCACCGTTTCCATCACAGCGGCCCCGTCACCATCGCTGGCCCTGACACCTATGTCGAAACACTGCGCGCCGCCCATGTCATCGTCCACTTGTCCGAACGCGCCGCCATCATCCGCGATGGCGCAAAGACACTGGCGACGGCGGCGGGGCTGACGTTGGTCGAGGACGAGGGGCTGGTCTTGGAAAACGCCGGCCTGACCGAATGGCCGGTGCCGTTGCTCGGATCGTTCGACCCCGCGTTCCTCGACGTGCCGCCCGAGGTGATCCAGCTCACCGCGCGGGTGAACCAGAAATACTTCGTGTTGCGCGATGCGGAGGGGAAGCTGGCCCCCAATTTCATCTGCACCGCGAACATCGACGCGAGCGACGACGGCAAGGCTGTGACCGGGGGCAACGAACGCGTCCTGTCGGCGCGCCTGAGCGATGCGAAATTCTTCTGGGAAAACGACCTGAAAGTGCCGCTGGACGTCCAGCGCGAGAAGCTGAAGGATATCGTCTTCCACGAAAAGCTGGGCACTGTCGCCGACAAGGTCGACCGCGTTGCGAAACTGGCGCGGTGGCTGTGTGAAGAGAGGATCGTCGGGGGTTCAAGTCACTCCTCAGTTACCATTTCCCGTCACCCCGGCCCCCGAGCCGGGGTCCCGCTTTCTATCAGCGGCGAAGGCAGCGGGACCCCGGATCAAGTCCGGGGTGACGAAAAATTGGCCGACCTCGCCGAACGCGCCGCACGTCTCTGTAAAGCCGACCTCGTCACCGGCATGGTCGGCGAATTCCCTGAACTTCAGGGCATCATCGGCGGCGACCTCGCCCGCGCGCAGGGCGAAGACGATGCCGTCGTCGGCGCGATCCGCGATCACTACAAGCCGGTCGGGCAGGGCGATGACGTGCCGACCGATCCGGTGACGGTGGCGGTGTCGCTGGCGGATAAGCTTGATACGCTTTTTGCGTTTTTCTTCATTTCTGAGAAGCCGACGGGATCAAAAGATCCTTTTGCTATTCGTCGTGCTGGTCTCGCGATCTTAAGCCTAATCCAAACTAATGGATTACGGATCGACGCACGATCTGTTTTTGTCGAAATTGCCGCAGTGTTCATTGCTCGTTCGGCTCACGACGGAGGCTGGCGTGCGGCATTGGGTACGTCGTCACCACAAGACCAATTGGGCGATGAAAATTTCGTATTTGCTAAACGCTTGGCAGCGGAAGTTACGCTCTTTTTGCGCGATCGACTGGTTCAGCAGCAGCGCGATAACGGTATCAGGGCAGATATTGTTGAGGCGGCGTTCGAAAGTCTTGGACACGTCAATGACTTCGTTTCGCTGCTCGCGCGGGTGAAGGCGTTGCAAGGGTTTGTGACCACGCCGGACGGCGCGAACCTTCTCGCCGGGTACAAGCGCGCGGCGAATATCCTGAAGAAAAGCCCCTCTCCCCTTGCGGGAGAGGGAGGAGCGCCGCTTGGCGCGGAGGGTGAGGGGCCAGCCGCATCTGCGGCTGAGGGACTCGCTCTTGCGTCAGACAGCGCCACTTCTTCGGCGGCAGACGCCGCCGACCCCTCACCCGGCGCTAACGCGCCACCCTCTCCCGCAAGAGGAGAGGGGCTAGAAATACCGCTGTCCTACACGCCAGAAACCAGCGAGGCTGCGCTCATCGAGGCGCTCGATGCCGCCGAGCCGCGCGCCGCCGCCGCCATCGCGGCGGAGGATTTCGAGGGTGCGATGACGGCGCTTGCCGCCCTCCGCGCGCCCATCGATGCGTTCTTTGAGACGGTGACGATCAACGACCCAGACGCGGACAAGCGTTCGGCGCGATTGGCCCTGCTGCTGCGGGTCAAAAACGCTGTTCACCGTGTCGCAGATTTTTCCAAGATCGAGGGCTGAAAACGGCGCACAGGACCGTGTCAACTTCGCAAGAAACGAACAGGCAGGACTTCGAATGAGCAACTATGTTTATCGTTTTGGCGGTGGCGTTTCGGACGGCAAGGGGCTGTCGAAGGAACTGCTCGGCGGCAAGGGTGCCAACCTCGACGGCATGGCTTCTATCGGCCTGCCGGTCCCCCCGGGTTTCACGATCTCGACCGAGATGTGCGCCGCCTATTACGACAATGGCGCGACCTTTCCCGAGCCGCTGACGGCACAGGTTGCCAGCGGCCTTGCGCACATCGAAAGTGTGACCGGCAAGACATTCGGGGACGCCGCCGATCCGCTGCTCGTTTCGGTCCGTTCGGGCGCGCGCGTCTCGATGCCCGGCATGATGGACACCGTCCTGAACCTCGGCCTCAACGATGCGACGGTCGAGGGGTTGGCCGCAACGTCGGGCGACGCTCGTTTCGCCTGGGACAGCTATCGCCGCTTCGTCCAGATGTATGCCGATGTCGTGCTTGGCCTCGACCATGGCGCGTTCGAGGAAGCGCTGGAGATCGCCAAGGAAGACAAGGGCGTCAGCCTCGACACCGATCTCGACGCCGATGACTGGCGCGCTTTGGTGAAGACCTATCTCGGCCTCGTCGAGGCGGAATGGGGCAAGCCATTCCCGCAGGACGTCCACGACCAGTTATGGGGCGCGGTTGGCGCGGTGTTCGGCTCATGGCAGTCCGAACGCGCCAAGGTCTATCGCCGGATCAACTCGATCCCGCACGACTGGGGCACCGCGGTCAATGTACAGGCGATGGTGTTCGGCAACATGGGCGACACATCGGCAACGGGCGTGGCGTTCACGCGTGACCCGGCGACCGGCGAGCGCGCGTACTACGGCGAATATTTGATCAACGCGCAGGGTGAGGACGTCGTCGCGGGCATTCGTACGCCGCAATATTTGACCACCGCCGCGCGCGAACGCGCCAAAGCGAAGCCACTGTCGATGCAGGAATCGATGCCTGTGGTCTATGACGAGCTGGCGCGCGTGTTCGACCTGCTCGAGGCGCATTACCGCGACATGCAGGACATCGAATTCACCGTCGAGCGCGGCAAATTGTGGATGCTTCAGACCCGTAGCGGCAAGCGCACGGCAAAGGCGGCGCTGCGCATCGCGGTCGACATGGCCGAGGAGGGGCTGATCACCAGGGACGAGGCGATCATGCGCGTCGATCCGTCGGCGCTCGACCAGTTGCTGCACCCGACGCTCGACCCGAAGGCCAAGCGCGACGTGATCGTGAAAGGACTGCCCGCATCGCCGGGGGCCGCATCGGGCATCGCCGTGTTCGACAGCGATACCGCCGAGAACAAGGCCGAACTCGGTCAGGCAGTTATACTGGTCCGCACCGAGACGAGCCCGGAAGACATTCACGGCATGCATGCCGCCAAGGGTATCCTGACCGCACGTGGCGGGATGACCAGCCATGCGGCGGTCGTTGCGCGCGGCATGGGGCGCCCCTGTGTATCGGGTGCCGGGACGCTCAGCATCGATGCGGCGGCGAAGGTCGCCCGCATCGGCGGGCGCGAGATCCGCGAAGGCGATATGCTGACCATCGACGGCGCCAGCGGCGAAGTGATGTGGGGCGAAGTCGCCACCGTCCAGCCCGAGCTGTCGGGTGATTTCGGGACGCTGATGGCCTGGGCCGATGGTGCCCGCCGCATGAAGGTACGCGCCAATGCCGAAACCCCCGCCGACGCCCGCGTCGCGCGCGAATTCGGCGCCGAGGGCATCGGGCTTTGCCGCACCGAGCACATGTTCTTCGAGGCGAGCCGGATCACCTCGGTCCGCGAGATGATCCTCGCGACTGACGAGGCAGGCCGTCGTACCGCGCTCGCTAAGCTGCTTCCCGAACAGCGCGCCGACTTTGTCGAGTTGTTCGAGGTCATGGCGGGCCTGCCGGTCACGATCCGCCTGCTCGACCCGCCGCTGCACGAGTTCATGCCGCATGAGGAGGCGGACTTTGCCGAAGTGGCCAAGGCGACGGGGCTCACCGTCGATGCGCTCAAGCGCCGCGCGAGCGAGCTGCACGAGTTCAACCCGATGCTCGGGCATCGCGGATGCCGTCTGGGCGTGACCTATCCCGAAATCTACGAGATGCAGGCGCGCGCCATCTTCGAAGCGGCACTCTCGATTGCAGAGGCTCCGATCTGCGAGATCATGGTGCCGCTGGTCGCGACGCGGCGTGAACTCGAACTGATGAAGGCGGTGATCGACAAGGCCGCCGAGGCCGTGTTCGCCGAAAAGGGCAAGCGCGTGGACTATAGCGTCGGTACGATGATCGAACTGCCGCGCGCGGCGCTGAAAGCCGGGGAAATCGCCGAGGTCGGTGCGTTTTTCAGCTTTGGCACCAACGATCTGACCCAGACCACGCTTGGCGTGTCACGCGACGATGCTGGCCGTTTTCTGTCGCAATATGTCGAACAGGGCATCTACGAGCGCGACCCGTTCGTCAGCCTCGACATCGAGGGCGTCGGTGAACTCGTCCAGATCGCCGCAGACCGGGGCAGGGCGACCCGCCCCGATATGAAGCTTGGTATATGCGGCGAGCATGGCGGCGATCCGGCGAGCATCGCGTTCTGTGAAAAGGTCGGCCTCGATTACGTATCGGCGTCGCCTTACCGCGTGCCGATCGCGCGGCTGGCGGCGGCACAGGCGGCGCTGGGGCGGTAGGGTGTCCTAGACCTTGTGGTCGACATAGGGTGGTATGCGCGTATCGCTCGTCTCGCCGTGCTGCTTGAGATGCTCTTCATAGGTGCGGCGGAGCGCGAGATGCGCGTCGCGTTCGCGGTGGTAGGCGATCTTCCATTTACCGCCGCTCGACCGGCTGAGCAGCCCGAGCAGCCATCCGACGACCAGCGTCAGGCCAAGGATGAACCAGCCGTTCCCGGCGGTGAGATTTTCCATAAAGCGAACTCCCGTGTTGTCGAAGCGTAACGACACGGGAGCGCTCAGGGTTCCGCCGGAAACGATTAGCCCTTGAAGACCTCGGAGATCGAGCAGGCCGCGGGTCCAAGAATGACAATAAACAGCACCGGCAGGATGAACAGGATCAGCGGCACCGTCATGATCGCGGGCAGACGTGCGGCCTTTTCTTCGGCGCGCATCATACGTTCGTGACGGAATTCGGCCGACAGCACACGGAGTGCAGACGCAAGCGGTGTACCATATTTCTCGGTCTGGATCATCGTCGTGACGACGCCCTTCACCGAGTCGAGATTGACGCGCTGCGCAAGGTTTTCGAACGCCGAACGCCGGTCGGTCAGGAAGCCGAGTTCGATCGCCGTCAGCGCGAATTCGTCTCCTAGTTCGGGATAGGCACGGCCCAACTCCTTTGCGACGCGGCTGAATGCGGCATCGACGGTCAGGCCGGCTTCGGCGCAGATCACGAGCAGGTCGAGCGCGTCGGGCAAGCCCTTGCGGATCGCGTTCGTTCGCTTGGCCACCTGATTGTTCAACCAGATGTCAGCTGCCTTGTAGCTTAAGATGAGCGACCCACAGACGACGGCGGTCCGCTTCCACGGCGTCCAGTCGGCAAGTCCGCCGAACGCATAGACCCAGGCGACAACACCACCGCCCAGCACGATCGGCAGGACCATGCGAGCGAAAATGATGATAACGGCCAAATCCTTTGACCGGTAACCGGCCTGCATCAGTTTTATCTGTGCGGCCTTCAGCTGGGTGTCCTGCAGAACCTTCAATGAATTCAGCACCGTCCGCATACGGTCGGCGGTTTCGTTCTTGGTCTGAAGCTTTGCGCGACGCTTCGACGTTGAGGCGACGATACCGGCCTTCAACTGCTCGCGCCGGTCGTTGAGCGCCTTGACGCGCTTCGCCATGGGATTGCGCACCGTCGTCGCAGCATAGATCGCAACCAGGATGGCGAGCGTCGCCGTTGCCGCGAGCATCGTCGCAACGAAATAGATATCGACCCCAAGGAGCGTCGGACCGGAATGGACGGGTTGCATCCGTATTCGCTCCTAAATCTCGAAGGCGATCATGCGGGACATCACGAATGCGCCCAAGCCCATCCAGCAGCCAGCACCCAAGCCTGCGGTAATGAGCTTCGGATTCGTGAAGAACTGCTGCATATAGGTGTCGTTGATCGTGTAGATCAGTCCGAAGACGATAAATGGCAACGAGCCGATGATATACGCCGATGCTTTCGATTCCGAGGACATCGCCTTGATCTTCAACTTCATCTGCGCGCGCGAACGGAGAACGTTGGCAAGGTTCGACAGCGTCTCGGCCAGATTGCCGCCGGTTTCACGCTGGATCTGGATCGTGATTACGAAGAACTGGAATTCTGGCGTACCGAGACGATCGGCCGTTTCCTGAAGTGCGGCGTCCATCGTGCGACCGATCTTTATCTTGTCGCTTACAGCACGAAACTCGACGCCGACTGGCCCTGGGACTTCGGCACCGACAACGTTTAGCGTTTCGGAAATCGGCAGACCCGAACGCAGGCCGCGGACGAGCAAATCGATGGCGTCTGGAAAACGTTTGGTAAACTGGTTGATGCGCCGCTTGATCAGATGATTGACCACGAAATGCGGTACACCAAGACCTATCGCACCACCCAGTGCGATGCCCATCGTAAAATTTTTCGACCGCAGCCAAACGAGCAGTGTCACAACGACAAGAGTACCCATGGACGCCATGACGTACTGGCTTGGTGTCCATGTCTTGCCAGTCATCGCCAGCCGCTTCTGGAGCTGGGCGGCATTGGGAAGAATGCGTCCCGCGAAGCCATCCATGCGTGTTGCCCGGTTCGCCTGGATGCGACGCATTTGCGCTTCCACAACGGCACCGGTCGAATTGGAATGGCGATCGCGCAGGGCGATCAATCGTCTGGCCTTGGCCTTTTCGACCGACGGGCCGGAAAAGGCAAAAACCATCAGGACCAGGACGCACAGGACGCCCGCACCCATGACCAGGATCGGCAGCGCGTTCACCGGTTAGGCTGCTTTCGCCTTGGCTTTGCCTGGCAGTTTGAAGCCGCCGAGCTTGCCCAGCAGCGACGCCTTTGTCTTGGCCTTGCCGTCTTCCGCTGGCACACCGGCTTCGTCACCGGTGCTGGCGAGACGATCGACGAGTTCGCCGAGGGCTGCGCCGACCTTCGTTCCCTTGCCAGTTTCGGCTACGGTCTTGCCCAGCTTTGCGGCCTGGGTGACGACCTTGGCGTCGGCGGGAATGATGTAATCGACCTTGCGCTCGATCGACGCTTCAAAGTCTTTACGCGTGATTTCGCTCGGTCCCGTGACCGGTACGCGATTGGCAACGACGATAACTTGGGTCTGCGGCGCGTTCGATTTCAGCCAGGACAAGATGCGGATGACGTCACGTGCCGAGGCCAACGTCAGTTCGGTGACGATGACGGTGACCTGTACGTCCTGCATCAGGTGCGGATGCTGGACGAGCATACCGCGTGGCAGATCTATGATCGTGGTTTCGAACGCTGTGCGCATCTCTTCCTGAAGCTGGTAGAAGGCGGCGCCATCGGTCAGCATCGGCTGGTTGATGGGGGCTTCGGCACTCAGGATCGCGAGCTTGTCGTTCGCCTTTACCATCGCGCGTTCGATAAACAGACCGTCGATACGGCTGGGGTTCTCGATTGCGTCGGTCAGGCCGCGACCGGGTTCGAGGTCCAGCGAAAGTGCGCCAGTCCCGAAATGGACGTCGAGATCAAGCAATGCAGTCGAGCGGCTGGCGCGGTCGCCCATCATCCACGCGACCGAAGTTGCAATGGTCGATGCGCCTGCGCCGCCACGTGCGCCGATAACGGCCGCCATCATATGCGGACGTTCGCTTGCGGCTTCGCTATGCCGGGGCGCGTTGAAAATCGCCTGTGCGTTGGCAAATGCATCGCGCAGTTGGTCGGGACTGAATGGCTTGAGCAGATAGTCCTGGATACCGCTCGCGACGAGGTCGCGGAAAAGGCGAACATCGTTGACCTGGCCGGCCGCGATCACGACTGTTCCCGGCTCGCAAACCTCGGCCAGTGCGTTGATGTCGTTTAGCGGATCGCCGCTCTCCGAAAGATCGACGAACAGGATTTGGGGGCTGGCGGAGACCGACAGGGTCTGAACCGCATTGCGCAGGCCACCCTTGTTGATCTTGTCGATGGCCCAGCCGAGTTCGATTGCAACGGGGCGCAGCGAGTCCGCAGTTATGTCATCGCATACGAAAGCCGTGAAGGGCTCGCGCATGACGCCAGTGCGGGAAGGGGACCACGGCGCATTCATCTTATTTTCCCCTCGAAGATTCGGATTTCAAACCACCAGTGCCAGTTGGCACGGCGCGGCGGTAAGTGCCGATCGCCTTGGTCGAAAGCGTGGCATCGACTGCGTTTGATCCTGAGCGACCCGAGACCAGATCCCGGGGATCGGCGACCATCGACGCCAGATTGCTGTTGGTCGCGCAGCCATAGTTAGACATCGAATGGCCATCCAAGTTGGGCGTCGCCGGACGGCTCCAGTCGGGACAGTTCGGCACGGTTGCAGACATACGACTGACGATGACCCGAACCGATCCTGCGGGAATGTCGCCTTGGGTGACGGGAGCAGCCTCATCGATCAGCAAACCGTAACGCGCAGCCACGCGACCGACAGCATCGCGCGCCGCAGGGCCGTAACCTTGCGTGTCCACCGAGACGCGGTCGCCGAAGCGCAGGTTGAGGGAGTCGAACCAGTCGCCGAGGCGCACTGAATCACCCGCTGCCAAACGGTCGCTTGGCGCCGGCATGTCGTAAACGAAGTCGGTACGGGCGACGATTGGCTGGTGAACCGATTCCAGGCTGCGGTTTTCCGTGCCGCATCCGGCAAGTACAGTGCATCCGAAGAGTGCAAGGAGGGTAAGGTTGCGAGTCATCTGATCTCCCCTCGATCTTAATTGCTGAAGCCGGGCGCCGCGCCTGCCTGGGCAGTACGCTTGGCGGGACGGGATTGCTGCGGCACGATTGCCGCCCCCACGGCAGGAGCCGGGACGGTCGTCGGCGGCGCGAGCTTTGGTTTCGCGCGCTCTGCGCCGTTGCGACCGGAGAAGTCCTTGCCAAGCAAGAAATTCTGGAGGTCTGTCGGCGTCTGCAATCCGTCCGTCGGCAGTTTGATCTCGTTCGCCGACACTGGCTTCACCAGATAAGGCGTTACGATGATCACGAGTTCGGTTTGGTTACGACGATAGCCGGTCGACCGGAACATCGCACCCAGTACGGGGACATCGCCAAGTCCCGGGGTCTTGTCGATCGAGTTGAAGTTCGTGTTTTGCAAGAGCCCACCGATCATGAAACTTTGGCCGGAGCCGAGTTCGACAGTGGTTTCGGTGCGACGGGTCTGAAGGCCCGGAATGCTGAAGCCGTTCAGGGTAACCGTTCCCTCCGACGCAAGCTGCGACACTTCGGGGCGCACACGCATTGAAATGCGACCGTCCGAGAGAACCGTTGGCGTGAAGGCAAGGCTCACGCCATATGATTTGTATTCAATGGAAATAGTGCCGCGTTCCTGGGAAATAGGGATCGGAAATTCGCCCCCGGCGAGAAAGCTGGCGGTTTCGCCCGACAATGCCGTGAGGTTGGGCTCCGCCAGCATCGTCACGAGTCCATTGGTCTCGGCCAGATCGATCGCTGCGCCGACGTCTACACCGAACAGGCTGCCGAGAATACCGAGCGTGGTCTTGCCTGCGCCAAGACCTTTAAAGTCCAGCGTCGACCCGCCACGGGTGATGAATTGTCCGGTAGCCGGATTGAATGGCAGGGAGAGCGATCCCGCGGGCAGACCGTATAGTGCCGATGCGTCGAGCTTTGGAAAGCCCGACAGATCCTGAGTGCCTATCGTGCCAATATCACGGCCCTGAATAATGCCAACGTTCAGGCCGTTGGTCTGGTCGCGCGTGACCATGTTCACGCCGATCTGCTTTGACAGCGACCTGCTGACTTCAGCGATCTGCACCTTCAGGTTGACCTGTAGCGGCGTTGCCGTCTTCAGGCGGCTGACCGTGGTAAACTTCAACTGTGCAGTGGGTTGCGACACATCGACACCAGGATTTAGCGATGCCTTAACAAGCTGTTCGGCTTGTGCGGCGTCGTCTGGCGTGGCCACGGTTCCCGTCAGAACCGCAACCTGTCCAACTGTAACCACCCTGATGTCGGCGTCGGGCATGGCAAGCTTTAGCACACGGTCGATTGACGTGATGTTCTGCGCGACACGGACGTTGGTCGCGTATACGACTTGTCCCGAGGCGGCTGTTGCAAAAATGGTAGCGTCGCCGGCGTCTTTACCGAACATGTGAATCTGGCGCGGATTGCTGACGTACACGTCTGCAACTTGAGGGTTCGAAGTCCACACGTTAGCAACACCGGTAGGCAGTGTAACGAGCTGACCCTGACCAACAGACAGAACGACTTCGTTCGTGGGACGCTGCGTACCCACGGGAAGCTGCGCAACACGGGCTTTGGCCGCCCGCACTTTCGCTGCGGGAGCCTTGCGGCCCTTGGGCGCGGCATTCGCCGCTGCTGGCATGCCTGCCATCATCACGATCATCGTCGTGGCCGCAACCGTGCGGTGCAGGAAACTGGTGCTACGCATCTTACTTGCCCCCAATCGGAACGTCGGTGACGGTGTTACCGCGTGCGACATGGACCATCGGACCAGTCGCAGCTGCGGTGCTGCCGCCTGCAGGAATTCTTTCGACCGGGCGCTGCGCTGCTGGACCCATTGCTGGCGCACTGCGACGCTGGAACCGCGAGACATCGGCACCGGTTACGAATGTCGGTGTGGCATCGGTCGGCTGAGCTGCGATGCGCAGCGCCATGGTGCGCTCGGCGTTAACATCGCCGTCTTTGGGGACGTTCACTTGGCCCGACGCGATGGCGCGTTCGAGTTCGGCGGTGCTTTCGGCCAGCGGACGCAGGCTCAGCGACAAAGTGCCGATTGTCTGTGCGACTGCGATCTTCTCACCGATGCGCGGCGTTACTTCGAGCGTGACCGTCTGGAACTGTTTGACTTCCTTTTGGCCCTTTTCGTCCTCGGACGATGTGCGCTGGTCGGTCGCCAGCACGCGCAGGTTGCGCATGATCGTTTCGGTGGTCTTGAGCGGCGGTCCGCCTCCTTCGCCACCGCCCGCCACCGTCTGCGTGAGCATCAGGTCGACGCGGTCGCCGGGGAACACGAAGCCGGCAACGCTGGTCTCGGTGCGCACTGCAACGGTGATGGCGCGCATGCCCGGTCCGAGAGCTGCGGCGAGGAAACCACGGTCGCCCGGCTGCACGACGGAACCGACCGTGATCGGCTGTCCGGCTGCAATCGGGTTGCGCACCACGGAACCGCGCAGGGCGACAACGTCGGTCTTGCCCTCGTCCTGGACGTAATAGGCACCCTGAAGGAGATCCTTCGGCCAGGGCTGATATTTATAGCTGTTGTCTTCCAGGATGGTCCCGGCCGGCAACGCTCGCGTCGCGACCAGAACCTTGGGCCCCTTGGGCGCTGCGAAAATCTGTGGTGCAGCCGAGGCGACTGGAGCCGCAGAACTGACGAACATCTGCCGTGCCAGCAGTGCGGTCACAAGTGCGACCACAACAGCGCCGACTAGCAAAGCGATCTTTTTAGGCTCCATTGCCCCCAAGCTCCCGGACGTCGCATCGGTTGCGACCAGTCCCGACCTTTCACGGCAAATGGTTAAGATATCGTTCGGACAAGGCCACAAGACCGCCGATGGCGATCGCAATTCCATAAGGGTTTTCGAACGGCCCCTCGGAACCCTTCATGCGATAGCGGACGACCATGACCAGTGTCAGGATGCCGCCCGCGATCGCCATGATGAAAATCATGCGCAGGAAATCGAGCGGCGCCAGAAACAGCGCAAGCGCAACGATGAGTTTCACATCGCCGCCGCCCATCTGGCCGAGCCAGAACACACCGAGAAGGATGGCAAATGCAATCGCCGCGATGCCGAACTGGATCGCGACATCGGGCCAGAGCGCCAGGCTGGTCGCCCACCAATAGGGAATGGCGAGCAGGGCGATGGCAAGGTTCAGTCGATTGGGTATGATCCGGTGGCGCCCATCGACGATAGCGGCCACAACCAGCAGGACAGCGACCAGCGCCGCAAGAACCAATTCGAGATTAACCATCGCCACCCCCTAGACGAGGGGGCTTGCCAAAACGTAACCGCATCCGATGACCGGTTCTATCGATCTTCGTCGCAGCTATCCCGATGATGCCATGCTCGCCATGATGCCCGCCGCCGACGGATGGCCGGTGCGTGTCTTCGATCGTCCGTCCAGCGCCCATCGCGGCAGCATATTGTGGCTGGGCGGTCGTGGCGACATCATCGAGAAATATCTCGAAACCCTGGCAGGGTGGCACGGTTCCGGCTGGCACGTGACGAGCTTCGACTGGCGCGGGCAGGGTGGTTCGGGGCGAATAACCGCCGACCTGACACTGGGGCATATCGACGATTTCGAAACCTGGATCGCCGACCTCGCCGGTTTCTGGTCCGACTGGTCGGCGCGGACGCCCGGTCCGCATGTTCTGATGGGCCATTCGATGGGCGGGCATCTTGTTTTGCGCGCGCTGATCGAGCGGGTGGTGAACCCCGATGCGGTTGTGCTGAGCGCGCCGATGCTGGGATTTGCCGGTGGCACGCCGAAGTGGCTGACGGCAATCGTGGCAAAGGTGCTGGGCAAGCTGGCACCGACGAAACGCGCCTGGAAACAGAACGAGCGACCCGCGCCTGCAGATGCCTCGCGTCAGGCCTTCCTGACGCACGATGCCGATCGCTATGCGGATGAGCTGTGGTGGAAGGACCGAAAGCCCGAACTGGCGTTGGGTCCGCCAAGCTGGGGCTGGATGGCGGCGGCGGCGCGGTCGTTCGGCATTATCGACCGGCCCGGAGCAATGGAATCGGTGACGACGCCCGTCCTTATCGTCGGGACCGAAGGCGACAGGCTCGTCAGTCCCCGAGCAATGCATGATGCCGCCAGACGCTTGCCCCATGCCGATCTGGCGATGCTCGACAAATCGGCGGCGCATGAGGTGTTGCGCGAAGTCGATGCTGCCCGCGATGTCCTGTTGCAGCGCATCGACCAGTTTCTCGATGTGAATGCAGGCACACGATGAAGGTCGATGTCGCGATTATCGGCGCCGGAATTGCCGGAGCTAGCCTGGCAGCCGAACTTGCGCCGCATTGTGCGGTGGCATTGATCGAGGCCGAGGAGATGCCGGGCTATCATAGCACCGGCCGCTCTGCGGCATTCTGGCATGAGACGCTGGGCGGCCCGCTCGTCCAGCCACTGACGCGGGCGTCGTTTGCCGTGCTCGACGCGGGTGGGTTTCTGAAGCCGCGTGTGTCGATGGAAGTTGCCGAACCCGAAACAGTGCCACTGCTCGACAAGCTGGAGGCGGCGTTCGCCGGAACCGGAGTCCGCCTGACCCGTGTGGATCACGACGGCGTCCGCGCGCGGGTTCCCCGGGCCAAAGCCTGCCTAGTTGCGGGACTTGTCGAAGAGGATTGTGCCGACATCGATGTCGGGGGGCTGCATGCGGAATGCCTTGGCCGGTTCAAACGCGCCGGGGGCCAATTGCTCACCAATGCGCGCATCGACACGATGGCGCACGACGGCGATACATGGCGCCTCCAGGCGGGCGAAACCACCATCCATGCACGCGTTGTCGTCAACGCGGCCGGAGCCTGGGCGGAGACGGTGGCCGCACTCGCAGGCGCAAAGCCGTTGGGGATTCAGCCGATGCGGCGCACGATCGCGCAGGTCCGCGTCGATGGCGACGATGTGCCCGACGACCTTCCTCTGGTGATGGATATCGCCGGTACCTATTATTTCCGTCCCGAGGGTCCGAACCGGCTATGGGTTTGTCCGCATGACGAGACGCCCGTCGATGCCCATGACGTGGCGCCCGAAGAACTCGACGTGGCGATCGCTATCGACCGGTTTGAAACCGTCACAAGCTGGCGTGTCGTCTCCGTCGAACGCAAATGGGCAGGACTGCGCAGCTTCGCGCCCGACCGGTTGCCGGTGTATGGCTTCGACCCCGGTCAGCCGGGCTTTTTCTGGTGCGCCGGGCAGGGCGGCTTCGGCATACAGACGGCCCCCGCCGCAGCGCGGATGTGCGCGCACCTGATCCTTGGCGATGTCGTACCATTGCCCCCGGGCATCGATCCCGAATCCTTTACCCCACGGCGTTTTGCATAGGCTGCAAAGCAGGATAGGCTTGCTCGGGTCATAGTTCCCTGGAGAGTAGAAGATGGCGCATTATTTCGAGATCAAGACGAATAAGGCCGGCGAATTCGTGGCTTATTTCAAATACAACAGCGAAAGCATCTTCTGGACCGAGGGCTATAAATCCAAGGCCGCAGCCAAGAACGCCATCGAATCAATCCTGAAGAACGGCCCCGGTGCGGAAGTGCGCGAGGTCGAGTAATCGATCAGGTGCGGGTGCGGTTGGCGAGCGCGGCGTCGCTCGCCAACCGGTCCGCACGTTCGTTGTCGGGGTGACCGGCGTGTCCCTTCACCCACACCCATTTGATGCGGTGCGGCTTGGCGGCGGCGAGCAGTTCCTGCCACAGGTCGGCATTTTTCACGGGTTTCCGGTCGGCGGTCTTCCAGCCGTTACGCTGCCAGCCCGCGATCCATTTGGTCAGCCCGTCCATGACGTAGCGGCTATCGGTCGACAGCGTCACTTTCGCCGGACGTTTCAAAGCCTGTAGCCCGCGAATAGCGGCGGTCATCTCCATACGATTGTTCGTTGTCAGCGCCTCGCCCCCCGAGAGTTCTTTCTCGGTCGTGCCCGAACGCAGCAGCACACCCCATCCACCGGGGCCGGGATTGCCCTTGCACGCTCCGTCGGTCGCCATTTCGACGTGAGCCATTTCGACCGTGGTTTCGGTCATGATGCGGCGTAGTGATCGAGGCGGCGTAGGAACGCGAGCGGATCCTTGCGCGTCACCAACGCGTCGGCGGGCGTGTTCAGCCAGTCCCAGGCTCGTGTGAGAAGGAAGCGGAGGCATGACCCGCGCATCAGCGTCGGCAAGGCTGCCCGCTCGGCTGCTGACAGGCCGAAGGTCGCCTCATAGCCCGCGATCAGGGCATCGCCGACATCCTTGTCGTAATGCGCGCCCGTTGCGTCGAAGCTCCACGCCGAATGGGCGACCGCCACGTCCCACGCGCGGACTTCGGTACAGGCGAAATAAAAGTCGATGAGGCCGCCCACATCATCGCCGCGCATCAGGACATTGTCCGGAAACAGGTCGGCATGGATCACGGCGCGGGGAAGAGTGTCCGGCCAGCGTGCATCGAGATAGGCAAGCTCGTCAGCAACACGTGTTCCGAGTCCGGGTTTGATTTGATCAAGATCGTTGCCGCATCGCTCGGCCAGCGCATGCCATCCGGCGAGACCCAGGCTGTTGTCGCGTGTGCCGCCGAAATCGGCGAGCGCGGCGTGCATCTTTCCCATCGCTGCCCCGGTCGAATGCGCCTGAGCGGGCGTTGGGGTACTGACCGAAACTCCGGGCAGAAATTCGATGAGGCATGCAGTCCGACCGGCCACTGATTGCAGCTGAACGCCGCCTTTGTCGCGAACGGCACGGGGCACCGGCACGCCACGGTCGGCGAGATGATCGAGCATTCCAAGAAAGAAGGGCAGGTCAGTCGGATCGACACGCTTTTCATAGAGCGTCAGGATGAACCGGCTTCGGGTCGTATCGACCAGATAGTTGGTGTTCTCGACGCCTTCGGCAATGCCCTTGGTCGAGACGAGATCGCCGACATCGTAACGTGCGAGGAGCACTGCCAATGCCTCGGCACTGACAACCGTATAGACCGCCACTAGGCCAGACTCGGGGCCGCAAGCCCACGCGGCAGTTTGAATGACATATTTTCGACTGCCGTTTCGACCTGCTTTTCCTCGATCGAAAAGTGCGTCGCCAGATGATCGACCACTTCGCGGACCAGCACTTCGGGTGCCGATGCGCCGGCGGTAATGCCAAGTGTCCGCACCCCCGCAAGCCAGTCGAAGTCGATTTCGCTCGCCCGCTGGATGAGAACGGCTGGAACGCCCCCCCGCACCGCGACCTCGGCCAGGCGCAGCGAGTTCGATGAATTCGGCGCGCCGATGACGATCATCTTGTCGCATTCGGGAACGATCGCCTTGACCGACTCCTGGCGATTGGACGTGGCGTAGCAAATGTCCTCGCCGCGCGGTCCCTGGATTGACGGGAAGCGTGCTTTCAATGCTTCGACGATCTCGCGCGTGTCATCGACCGACAACGTGGTCTGGGTCAGGAACCCCAGTGCTTCGGGATCGGCGGGATCGAGCGCGGCAACGTCATCGACGGTTTCGACCAGCGACATCGTGCCTTCGGCGACTTGTCCCAGCGTGCCGATCACTTCGGGATGACCGCGATGCCCGACAAAGACGATATGCCGTCCGGTTTCGACGAGACGTTCGGCCTGGCGGTGCACTTTGGAGACGAGCGGGCAGGTTGCGTCGAGGTAGGCGAGCCCGCGTTCTTCGGCGGCGGCAGGAACACTCTTGGGAACGCCGTGCGCCGAGAAAACGACGGGTGCGCCATCGGGAACTTCGTCGAGTTCCTCGACAAACACCGCACCCTTGGCACGGAGCGTGTCCACAACATATTTATTGTGAACGATTTCGTGACGGACGAACACGGGCGCGCCGTGCTTTTCGATCGCGAGTTCGACGATCTTGATTGCGCGATCGACGCCTGCGCAAAAGCCGCGCGGAGCGGCGATCAACAGGCGGAGCGGCGGCTTGGGATCGGCAAGGCTCATCGTCGCGCCCTTACGCCATTGCTTGCATGCCGCAAAGCCGGTTCCTATGACGACGCTCCCCGCCGTTCCGAAGGGACCGAGAGTGAATATTCGAGTTGTTGCCGCCGCCGTTCTGATCACCGCGCTTGCGGGTTGCGCAAAGGACGGGGACATCGACCAGACGGGCGGTATCGCGATCACGCGCAGCGCCTGTCCTGCGGTTGCGATTCCCGCATCGACGGGCGACATCACGCTGTTCAACCCCGCGACCAGCCGTGCATCGAACGCCATCGACGTGACGGCGTCGATCACCAACATGCAGGTGACATGCAACGACCAGGGCAATGACGTTATCTCGAACGCGACGTTCGACGTGCTGGCGCGCCGGGCCGACCCGCGCGGTGCCCGCGAGGTCGTTCTGCCCTATTTCGCGACCGTCATGCGTGGCGGCACCACCATCGTCTCGAAAAAGATCTCGTCGATCCGCATCGTTTTCCCCGATGGCCAGACCCGCGCCAGCGTGCAGGGACAGGCGGGCGCCGTAATCGAGCGGGCTCAGGCAACGCTTCCCCCCGAAATTCAGCGTGAACTGACCAAGAAACGCAAGGCGGGCGAAGAAGACGCGGCGATCGATCCGCTGACGCGTCCGAACATCAAGGCGGCGGTCGCACGTGCGAGCTTCGAGCTGTTGATCGGTTTTCAGCTGACGGCGGACCAGCTTCAGTACAACGCGACGCGATAATCCGCCCGGGGGCGTGTTGACACGAATCGGTCGGTCGCCCATCCCGTGTTACAGCCAGTCGGGGTAACCCGGACGGCCGCGCGGGAGAGCCGGACGGGGAAAGCCCTGACGGCGCCGAAGGAGCAACCGCCCCGGAAACTCTCAGGCCCCAAGGACCGCGCGGACGACAAGGCCACTCTGGAAAGCGCATCTGCTTCGGCAGGCGCCACCGAAGGGGTAAGTCCCGCGCCCAGGCAAGGGATCAAAGCTCTCAGGTATCCGTGACAGAGGGGGCAGCTTGAAAGGTCGGACGGTCACGTTCGATGCGCTGCACTTGCGACGGAAAGACCTGAATGTCCGAAGAATCGACGGAAACCCTGCCTCTCGACAGCTGGCACCGTGCTCGTGGCGCCCGCATGGTTCCTTTCGCGGGCTATGCGATGCCGATCCAGTATGACGGGATCGTCGCCGAACACCTGTGGACGCGCGAAAGCGCGGGTCTGTTCGATGTCAGCCATATGGGGCAGCTGCTGATTTCCGGTGACGGGGCCGGGGAGGCGCTCGAGGCGCTTCTGCCCAGCGACATTACCGGCATCGGGCCGAACAAGGTGCGGTACTCGCTGCTGCTCGACGAGAATGGCGGCATTCTCGACGATCTGATGGTCACCAACCGCGCCGACGGCTTCTATGTGATCGTCAACGGCGCGGTGAAGCATGAGGACATCGGCCATCTTCGCGAGCATCTGCCTGACGAGATCACGATCAACCACATGGAGGACCGCGCGCTGATCGCGGTCCAGGGACCGAAGGCCGTCGCCGCCGTCGCGCGGGTAATCCCGGGTGTAGAAGCGATGTACTTCATGGAAAGCGCGGGTTTCGGCGATCTGTGGATCAGCCGTTCGGGCTACACCGGCGAGGACGGTGTCGAGATTTCGGTTCCATCCGAAAATGTCGAGGCGCTGGTCGAGGCACTGTGTGCGCAGCCGGAGATCAAGCCGATCGGCCTGGGCGCGCGCGATTCTCTGCGGCTGGAGGCGGGCTTGCCGCTCTATGGGCACGACCTTTCGACGGAGGTGGACCCGGTCGAAGGGCAACTGACCTTCGCGATCCAGAAGCGTCGCCGCGAAGGCGGCGGTTTCCCCGGTGCCGCGCGTATCCAGAAGAATCTGGCCCAGGGTCCGGCGACAAAGCGCGTCGGCCTGTCGGTCGAGGGACGTTTGCCCGCGCGTGAAGGCGCCGACATTTATTTGCGTGATGCGCTGATCGGCAAAGTCACCTCGGGCGGCTTTTCGCCCAGCCTGCAGGCACCGATCGCGATGGGTTACGTCGATGCCGCCCATGCCGCGATCAACACATCGCTTGAAATCGACGTCCGGGGCAAACGCCTTGCCGCGACCGTCGTGCCGATGCCGTTCGTTCCTCATCGTTACCACCGGAAAGGAGCCGCCTGATGCGCTATTACACGCAGGATCACGAATGGATCGACGTTGCCGACGACAGTGAAACCGCGACGGTCGGGATTACCGATTACGCCCAGGGCCAGCTTGGCGACATCGTGTTCGTCGAACTGCCCGCCAGCGGCACACGCGTGACCAAGGGTGGCGATGCGGCGGTCGTAGAATCGGTGAAGGCCGCATCCGATGTCTACGCGCCCGTTTCCGGCACCGTCAGCGAGGGCAATCCCTCGCTCGAGGGCGAGCCCGCACTGGTCAACACATCGCCCGAAACCGACGGCTGGTTCTTCACCATCGTCCTCGACGACGCGGGCGAACTCGACGGCCTGATGGATGTAGCCGCCTACAAGGCGTTCGTGGAAGGGCTGTAATGCGTTACCTGCCGCTGACCGACCCCGATCGTGATGCCATGCTCCGCGTGATCGGTGCGCCGAGCATCGATGCGCTGTTCGTCGATGTTCCCGAAGTGGCGCGGCTCAACGGACCGATCAGCGGCCTGCCGATGCACGCGACCGAAATGGCCGTCGAGCGGCACATGCGCGCGTTATCCAAGAAGAATCTGGCGGCCGCAGATGCGCCGTTCTTTCTGGGTTGCGGGGCCTATCGTCACCACGTGCCCTCAAGCGTCGATCACCTGATCCAGCGCGGCGAGTTTCTGACTGCCTATACGCCCTACCAGCCCGAAATCGCGCAGGGTACATTACAGATGCTGTTCGAGTTCCAGACGCAAGTCGCGCGGCTGCTCGGCACCGACGTCGCCAATGCCAGTATGTACGACGGATCGACTGCCTGCTGGGAAGCGATCGGCATGGCGCACCGCATCACGAAGAAGAGCAAGGCCATCCTGTCGTCGGGCCTGCACCCGCATTACGTGTCGGTCGCGAAAACGATGGCGAAGTTTACCGGCGACGTGCTGGAGACCGCCGCGCCGACGCTGACGGCGGAAACCGACCACGCGAAACTGCTGGACCAGATCGACGCTGACACCAGCTGCGTCGTCATCCAGTTCCCCGACATCCTTGGTCGCATCGGCGACCTGTCCGAACTCGCCGCCGCTTGTTCCGCGAACAAGGCGCTGCTGATCGCGGTGGTCACCGAACCCGTAGCACTTGGCGCTCTGAAGTCGCCGGGCGAAATGGGCGCGGACATCGTTGTCGGCGAGGGCCAGTCGATCGGCGTCGGCCTGCAATTCGGCGGACCCTATGTGGGCCTGTTCGGCTGCAAGGAAAAATACGTCCGCCAGATGCCCGGTCGCCTCTGCGGCGAAACAGTGGACGCAGAGGGTAAGCGCGGTTTCGTGCTGACGCTGTCTACCCGCGAACAGCATATTCGCCGCGAGAAGGCGACGTCGAACATCTGCACCAACTCCGGCCTGTGCGCGCTGGCCTTCTCGATCCACATGACCCTGCTCGGCGAGCGCGGCTTGCGCGATTTGGCGACACTCAATCATGCCGGTGCGGTTGCAGCGGCGGAGCGGCTGGCAAGGGTGTCGGGTGTCGAGATCGTCAACACGAGCTTCTTCAACGAGTTTACCCTGAAACTGTCGCAGGAGGCGCGCCCGGTCGTGCGGACCCTGGCCGATCGCGGCATCCTTGCCGGTGTGTCACTCGGGCGGCTCTATCCAGAGGAGGCGGGTCTGGAAAATGGCCTTGTTGTCGCGGTCACCGAAACGACGTCGGTGGAGGACGTCGAAACCCTTGCGTCCGCGCTTCAGGAGGTGCTGGCATGACGATCAACCAGAGCGGCTGGCGCCCTGAAATGGGCGGCGCGAGCAATGAACAGGTTGCGACCTTTACCGGCAACCGTGCGCTGATGCTGGAAGAGGCGCTGATCTTCGAAATCGGCAGCACCGACACGACCGGCATCGACTTCGCCGAAGCCCCCAAGGTCGCGTCAAAGCTGGGTGGCCTCGACCGGAACCGCCCGATCGGCTTGCCCGGCCTGTCCGAGCCCGAGACGGTGCGCCACTACACGCGCCTGTCGCGTCAGAACTACGCGATCGACCTGGGACTGTTCCCGCTCGGGTCGTGCACGATGAAGCACAACCCGCGGCTCAACGAGAAGGTCGCAAGGATGCCGGGATTTGCCGATGTCCATCCGCTGCAGCCGGTCGATACCGTGCAGGGCGCACTCGGCGTTATCAACGAACTCGCGGTCTGGCTGATCGAGCTGACCGGCATGCACGGCGTCGCCATGTCACCTAAGGCGGGTGCACACGGCGAACTCTGCGGCATCCTGTGCATCAAGGCCGCGCTGGAGGCCCAAGGACAGGGGCATCGCAAGGTCATCCTCGTCCCCGAAAGCGCGCATGGCACCAATCCGGCAACGGCGGCATTCGCGGGTTACAGCGTGGAGGGTATTCCCGCGACCGCCGACGGCCGCGTCGATACTTCCGCGCTGCTTGCGCGCCTTGGCCCCGATGTCGCAGGCGTGATGATTACCAACCCCAACACCTGCGGCATGTTCGAGCGTGACATGAAGGTGATTTCCGACGCCGTTCACGCGGTCGGTGGTTACGTCTATTGCGATGGCGCAAACTTCAACGCGATCGTCGGGCGTGTGCGTCCCGGCGACCTCGGCATCGATGCGATGCACATCAACCTGCATAAGACCTTTTCGACGCCGCACGGCGGCGGTGGCCCGGGTTCGGGGCCTGTTGTGCTGTCCAAGGCCTTGTCGCCCTATGGGCCGCTGCCCTTCACCGAACGTCATGCCGACGGACACATTACCTTGGTCGAGGAGGAAACCGTCGGCGACCGCCACCCGCACAGCTTCGGGCGGATGACCGCGTTCCACGGCCAGATGGGCATGTTCACCCGCGCGCTGACCTATATCCTCAGCCACGGTGCCGATGGGCTGCGCCAGGTTTCGGGCGATGCCGTCCTCAACGCCAATTATATCCTGCGTAGTCTCGAAGGGACACTCGACGCGCCCTTCGCGCACAGCGGGCCGTGCATGCACGAGGCACTGTTCAGCGACGACAGTCTGCCCGACGGTTTTTCGACGATCGACATCGCCAAGGGCCTGATCGACGAGGGCTTCCACCCGATGACGGTCTATTTCCCGCTCGTCGTCCACGGCGCAATGCTGGTCGAGCCGACCGAGACCGAAAGCAAGGCCGGGATCGACCAGTTTATCGGGGCTCTTCGCAGCGTGGCGGAGCGGGCGAAAGCGGGCGATGTGGCGTTGAAGTCTGCACCGCACTTCGCGCCACGCCGCCGCCTCGACGAGACTCTGGCGGCGCGGAAACCGGTACTAGTGTGGAAAGAGGCGGATCTGGCTGTCGCTGCGGAGTAGGGAATGGCGACGGAGAAACTCTTATCCTCCGTCATTCCCGCGAAAGCGGGAATCCAGCTTCTTCTTCCGTCTCCGCTCCAACTCGGCTAGCCCAGCCAGATGTCCGGCTGGGTCTACCTCATGGCCAACCGCTACCGTGGTACGATCTATACCGGCGTTTCTCGCGACATTTCCCGGCGCGCATGGCAGCACCGGCATGGAACGGGGTCGGATTTTTGCCGCCGCTACGGCGTTGTAAGGCTGGTTTACGCCTAAGAGACGACTTCGATCATCGACGCCATCGCGCGCGAAAAGGCGATCAAGAAATGGCTGCGTGACTGGAAGATCGAACTGATCGAGCGTGGCAATCCTGATTGGGAGGATTTGTTCGAGCAGGTGAACGGGTAAAGAAGGAAGAAGCTGGATTCCCGCTTTCGCGGGAATGACGGCGGATTGTCAGAACCGGCGTACCAGCTTCCTGATTTTACGCCGCCCCCTTCACATACGCATCGACAGCTGCGGGCAACACCGACAGTGGCACACCGCCCGTCTTGATCAGCGTGTCATTGAACGCCGCCAGGTCGAACTTCGCGCCCAGCGTCGCTTTTGCCTGCTCGCGCAGCCGCACGATCTCGTTGTGGCCGGTCTTGTACCCGCACGCCTGACCCGGCGCGACGCAATAGCGGTCGGTTTCGCTGGTCATCGCGCCCTGGCCCTTGCCGGTTTCGTCCATCAGGAATTTGACCGTCTGTTCGCGTGTCCAGCGCATCGAATGCAGACCGGTGTCCGCAACAAGGCGGCAGGCGCGGAACTGCAGTGCCTGCAGGAAACCGATTTCCGAGAAGGGATCGTCGGCATAGAGGCCGAGCTCGTCGACCATCTGTTCCGAATACAGCGCCCAGCCCTCGACGAAGGCGTTGAACCCGATCAGCGACGCGATCAGCGGAATCTCGTTGTGATGCTCGGCGAGATACGCACCCTGATAGGTGTGGCCCGGTACGCCCTCGTGCGCGGTTAGCGTCGCGATCTGGTATTTCGGCCAGAGCGTCGTCGATTTCAGGTTGATGTAATAGATCGCCGGACGCGTCCCATCGAGCGACGCGAAGTTCATATAGCCGAGTGCAGCGCCGTCCTGAATATCCTCAGGCACGCGCTTGACCATCACATCGGCTTTCAGGCCGAGATGCGAAATCTTTGGCAGGATCGGGCGGATGGCCGCGATCTTGCTGTTGCAATATTCGATGAGTTGCGCGCGCCCCGCAGCATCGTCGCTGAACAACTGCTTGGGATCCTTGTTCAGTGCCTGGACGCGCTCACCGACGGTGCCGCTGGTCAGACCCTGCTTGCGCAGCAGTGTGTCCATCCGCGCCTTCAGTTCCTCATTCTGCGTGAGGCCGATCTTGTGGATTTCGGCGGGCGTCTGCGTCGTCGTCGTGCCAAGGCGCAATGCCCAGGCGTAATAGGCGTCGCCATTCGGCAGGCGCTGGACACCGGCATCTTGCGGCGCATTGGCGGTCGCGGCCTTGAACGCGGCGATCTGGCGATCGAGCGCGGGATAGACCATCGAATCCACGATCTTTTGCGCGCGTGTCGCCCAGTCGCCCCCGATACCCTTTGCTGCGGTGCGTGTTGCGACCGACGTCACCAGTTTCTGCTGCGCGCTCGGCGTGACGCGATAGCCGGTGAGTTGGGTGAGCACGGTCTTGGCGATGAATTCCGGTGGCATCACGCCGCGGGCACCATCCGCCTTGATCTGCGCGGTTTCGTCGTCGAGCGCCTTCGCCATCCCGGCGACGCGCGACAGATAGGCTTCGGCGTCCGCAGATGTGGTGATCGGATGCTGCGAATCGAGAAATTCGGGCAGGTTGACGACCGCGCCGCCCTGTTGCGTGATCGCATAGGGCGACGTGCCGCCGAAAAACCCGCCTGCTGCCGTTGCGTAGAAGAACGGCTTAGCCATTTCTGCGCTTTCGAGCGCGTAATGCACGGTGTCCCAGCGCAGCTGGTCAGGCAGCGACAGTGTTTTGCGATCGACCGCGTGAAGCTGCTTCATCATCGTACTGGCGGTCGCGGCAAAGCGCGCGTTGCCAGCGACCGACCCGTCCGAAAGTTTCGCGCGGAGGCCCGCACGCGCGCCGGTATCGACGCCCAGGCTGGTCGCGGTTTCGGGAGAGGATTTCAGAATTTCCTCGGCAAAGCCGTCGATCGTCTGGCGGAATTTGGAGGGCGCGGCGGCGGCGGGCTTCGTTACCTTTGCGAGAGCGGGTGCGGCGGCGAGACCGGCGGCGACCGACCCGCTCGACAGCAGTGTACGGCGCGAAAAGGCGAATGTTGTGGCGGTCATGTCTGGTCCTCACCTGAAATAATATTGCGCAGACGCTATGCGTCCAATCCTGAGGTCGCAAGCGCATTTGTGGTGCGCAACCGGTGCTCGCGCCAGACGATGTAGAGTCCGCTGGCGATGACGACCGGCGCGCCGATCCAGGTCCAGGCTGTCGGCAATGCGTGGAAAATCAATAATCCGAAAAGCGCCGACCAGATCAGGCTTGCGTAATCGACGGGGGCGACGACCGACACCGGAGCAAACTGCAGCGAATAGGTGAGCGCGACCTGACCAAGGCCGCCGACAACCCCCATCGTGATCAGTATTGCCCAGGTCGTGGCATTATGTGCTTGTGCGAACCACGGCATCGCCAGAGCGAGCGGCACGGACGACATCGTCATGAACCAGAAAACCGTCGTCAGCGCGGGTTCGGTTCGACCCAGCTGACGAAGCAATATCGTGACAAATGCCGTCAGAAGAGCGGCGGCAAGTCCCATGCTTGCGCCGACCAGCGGCAGGTGCCCGGATTGTGGCTGGATGACGATCAATACGCCCAGAAAACCCACCACCACTGCGCTCCAACGATGAAGACCGACCGTTTCGCCCAGCACCAGCGCCGACAACAGCGTGGCGAACAGCGGCGTGGTGAACCACAACGTCTGCGTTTCCGCGAGCGGGAGCGTTGCCACGGTCGCAAAGTTCAGAATCATCCCCGACGTACCGACCGCCGTCCGCGAAAGGTGGGTTCCCGGTCGCTTGGTTCGCAGCGACGACAGACCGGGACCGGAAAGGATCAGAATCAAAACCGGAATGACCGCGATCGACTGACGGAAAAAGACAATCTCGACCAGGTTTACGCCACGGTCGGAAGCGACCTTCGCCAGCGCGAACATCGCGGACAGCAGGAAGGTGGCCGCGAGGCGAATGCCGATGGCGGCGAGGGGGCGATCGGTGGACGTCACATCTGCCGCTCTAGTGCTGGACAAAGCCCCGTGCCAACCGCCAAAGCGGCGCGCATGAAACATGCTCTTTCCGTCACGCGCGCCGCCGACTTCGCCGCCTGGTATCAGGACGTCATCAAGGAGGCCGACCTTGCCGAGGATTCGGGGGTGCGCGGCTGCATGGTTATCCGGCCCTGGGGGTACGGCATCTGGGAGCGGATCCAGCGCCTGCTCGACGACCGGATCAAGGCGACGGGGCATGAGAACTGCTATTTCCCGATCTTTATTCCGCTGAGTTACTTTGAGAAAGAAGCGGCGCATGTCGACGGCTTTGCCAAGGAAATGGCGGTCGTCACGCATCACCGGCTGATCGGCGACGGCAAGGGCGGGTTGATCCCCGATCCTGCGGCAAAGCTCGAAGAACCGCTGATCGTGCGCCCCACCTCGGAAACCGTGATCGGTGCCGCAATGGCGCGCTGGGTCCAGTCGTGGCGCGACCTGCCGGTGCTGATCAACCAATGGGCCAACGTCGTCCGCTGGGAAATGCGGACGCGCATGTTCCTGCGCACCAGCGAATTCCTGTGGCAGGAGGGTCATACCGCGCACGCGACCCGCGAGGAGGCGATCGAAGAGACGCTGAAGATGCTCGAGGTCTATCGCGAGTTCGCCGAGACCTGCCTGGCGATGCCGGTCATCGCGGGCGAAAAGCCCGAGCACGAACGCTTTCCGGGCGCCGACGCGACCTACAGCATCGAGGCGATGATGCAGGACGGCAAGGCGTTGCAGGCGGGAACGTCGCACTTCCTGGGCCAGACGTTCAGCAAGGCGCAGGACATCAAGTTCCAGAACAGCGAGGGCCAGTTTGCCCATGCCTGGACGACAAGCTGGGGTGTCAGCACGCGCATGATTGGCGGTGTCATCATGGTCCACGGCGATGATGATGGTTTGAGGCTTCCACCCGCCATCGCGCCGCAGCAGGTAATTATTATGCCCCGCTTGCAGGGCGATGATGATGACGGAGACCTTTTGACGTTTTGCGAAAGCGTAAAAGGATTGATTGCAGCACAGTCCGTTCTTGCGGAACGCATCCGAGTTCACATCGATAAGAAACCAGGCAAGATCGGTCCAATGACATGGGGATGGATCAAGAAAGGCGCGCCACTAATAATTCATGTCGGCAAGCGAGAGATGGAAGCAGACTCTCTAACTTATTTTCGTCGGGACGCGCTTTACAATGAAGTTGGCCAACGTGTTCACGAGGTGATGTCGTTAGCGGATATAGACAGGGTGCCATCGATTTTGGAATCGATCCAGATGGCCCTCCACTCCGAAGCAACTGTCCGCCGGGATGCCGCGATCAAGCCGGTCGCAAGCTGGGCTGACCTCGAAGCGCATTTCACCGGCGGAGAAGATGACGTCATCGGCTGGGTCTCCGCCGATTGGTCGCGGCCGACGGGCGCGGCGCTTGAGGATGTCGTGAAGCGCCTGAAGGTATTGAAGCTCACCGCGCGCAACACGCCGGTCGCTGGTGCGGCAGCTACTGGGCCGTGCATCTTCACCGGCGAACCTGCGACTGAGAAAATCTTGATCGGACGAACCTACTAGGCGAGAACGCGCCGCATCGTTTCGGACCAGCCGTCGAGCATCGCCGTCCGCTTTTGCGGCGCAATGTCCGGCTGCCATCGCTCCTTGCTCGACCAGCGCTTGCCGAAGTCGCCGGCACTCGTGAATAGTCCACAGCCGATCCCAGCCAGCACAGCGGCGCCCAGTGCCGTCGTCTCATGGCTCGCGGGCACCTCTACCGGCGTGTCAAGAACGTCGGCCAGGAACTGCGCGAACCAGGCGTTCTGCGCCATGCCGCCGTCGATCCGCAGCGTGGCGGGTTTCGCTGCCCCATCCGCCAGCATCGCGTCCGTCAGGTCGCGCGTTTGAAATGCAATGCTTTCCAGCGTTGCGCGGACAAGATCGGCGGCGGTCGTGTCGAGCGTCAGGCCGTGGATGCTGCCACGCAGATCTGGCCGCCAATGCGGTGCGCCGAGGCCGACGAACGCGGGGATAACCGTCACGCCGTGGTCGTCGCGTGCCTGACGTGCCAGCGCTTCGGTTTCGGCGGCGCTATCGACGAGGCCGACTTTGTCGCGGAGCCATTTGACTGCCGCACCCGCCACGAAGATCGATCCCTCCAGCGCATAGGCGCGGTCTTCGCCGATCTCGTAAGCTGGCGTCGTCAGCAACCGGTGCGTCGATGACACTGCTTCCCCGGTGTTCATCAGCATGAAGCAGCCGGTGCCGTAAGTGGATTTTACCATGCCGGGCGCGAAACACGCCTGGCCGATCAGGGCCGCCTGCTGGTCACCCGCCATGCCGCAAATGGGGATGGCCTTGCCGAACAGCGCGAGGTCGGTTTCGCCGAAATCGTGAACATTGGGGTGTACCGTCGGCAGTAAAGCTTCGGGGATGTCGAACAGCCGCAGCAGCTCGGCATCCCACTGCCGCTGGTGAATGTCATAGAGCATCGTGCGACCGGCATTGGTCCAGTCGGTCGCATGAACCTTACCGCCGGTCAGCCGCCACAAAAGGAAACTGTCGATCGTCCCTGCCGCCAGTTCACCCTTGGCTGCGCGGGTCCGCGCGCCGGGTACGGTGTCGAGAATCCACTTGATCTTGGTTGCGGAGAAATACGGGTCGAGCAGCAGGCCGGTCGTGGCCTGGACTTCGCCTTCCACGCCGTCCGCTTTCATCGTCGCGCAGAGGTCTGCGGTGCGCCGGTCCTGCCAGACGATCGCATTGTGGATTGGGATACCTGTAGCGCGGTCCCAGATTACGATCGTCTCGCGCTGGTTGGTGATACCGATTGCGGCGGGATAATCGTCGCCGACGACTTCGCGCGTCACCGCCAGCGTCGTCGCCCAGATTGCTTCGGCATCGTGTTCGACCCAGCCGGGCTGTGGATAAATCTGGGGAAATTCCTGTTGAGCAGTTTGTAACGGAATGCCGTCGGCCGAGAACCGTATGGCACGGCTTGATGTCGTGCCTTGATCGATCGCTACGAGTGTTTTCGTCATCGCCCCCTCTTTCGTCATTCCCGCGAAGGCGGG
>JBDUBD010000041.1:0-21835 GCA_040004295.1 Sphingomonadales bacterium
ACCCAGGCGACGCCATCGCGCACATCATAGAGTACCGGTTCGTCCGTCTCGTAGATGATCTGCGGCGCTTCCGCCGGGTTGCCTGTCATCAACTCATCCCAATCCGGTGTAAACCTGACTTATCTTTTCAATCTTTATACGCGTCCAAGTCACCAACGATAGCTTTCCAAGCAAGGCATCCTTGCCCGAACGGTATCGCAACACGTCATGCGGCGCGCGTGGCTGGCGGGGCACCCTTGAGCAAAGTTCCCCGAATATTGTGCGGGTCGAGCCGGGCGATGATCGAGAGCGCTTCCGCGCCTGGCAACGGGGTTTCCGGTAACGCTTCTCCTCCCCAGACGAGATCGAAACCGGTGTTATCGCGGACCTCATCCACAGAAACACCGGGATGCAGCGAGACGAGGCGGATTGCGTGATCGGGACCGCCGAAATCCATCACACACAAATTGGTGATGATCCGACGCAAGTCGAGACCCAGCGGCTTGCGACCATCGGTCCAGCGCGCCGGATTATATCCTACCGAGCAGACATAATCGACTTCGCCGGCAACGAGGCTGCGTGTGCTGTGTTGCGGGACGAAATAGCTGTTGGGATGGCTGGCGCTGTTACCCGGGAAGCCGCGCGCGCCCAACAGTGCAGCCTTTGGTTTCGTGTGGTCGCCGATCACGCTGATATTCGTCTGCCCGAAGCGGTCGATCTGCACCGGCGCCACCAGCGCATGACGCCGCCCTCCCCATAAATTGTCGAAGGTGCGCGCATAGGGTGCCCACCCCTCCACCGTCGGGGATCCTCCACGCGGGCCTAGCGGTGCAGGTTCTTCGAGGAACATGTTCTCGGCATCGGTGATCATCAGGCGCGGATTGAAGGTCAGCTTTGCCAGGCTGGCGCCAAGCCGCGGGATCGGCGTAATGCCGGTTGCAAGCCATTCGGGATCGTCACGCCATACTTCGGCACAAGCAACGATCAGCAGTTCGGCGAGCGTGGGTGTAATGTCCGTCACGCAACGCTCCTCAATAAACCGGCGCGGGGATTGCGCGGATCGCGTCCGCTCCGCCCACGGCCTTCAGATAGGCCGCATCATCCACATCGACGAATTCCTGACGATAGCCTGCCCACCCCTCGCCCTCTGCCGTGGCATAGGTTTTGAGGTGTTTCAGATCGAGTTGATAATCGGGTGCCGCACTGGTGGGATGCGCTCCGAAAGGCACCTCGGCAATGCCGGTAATCAGTGGCCGTTCGACCAGATGATAGCGGGCGCTTTCCGGCAACCCGAGGTCTGCGGTCTTCACCAGACGTTCCGTCGTCACAAAGGTTCGTTCCGATGCCCGGGCCATCAGCTCGTCAAAGAACGGGTCCGGCGACAGCGTAAGCACATTCCCCTTTTCATCGGCACGATGAACATGGAGCAGCGCGACGTCTGGGCGGATCGCGGGCATCGCGAGCAAAGTCTCGCCGTCGTCATAGGGACTCGCGATCGTCTTGAACTTGGGATTATCCGCGATTGAGGTTCCAATCCCGACACGGGTCGGAAGGAATGGCAGGCGCATGGCAGCGGCACGCAGACCCCAGTGCAGCATGCCCTCGTCCATTTCCCACACGTTCAGACCCGCCTGGCGCGCGGCCTTGAAGTGCGGTTCGATCGGGATGTGGTCCATCGAGACAAATGCGAAGATGAGTTTGCCGATCTTGCCACTCGCCGCCAGCATGCCGACGTCTGGCCCGCCGTAACTGACGATGGTCAGATCCTTCAGGCTCGACCGCGCAATGGCCCGCACCAGGGCCATCGGCTTGCGCCGCGTTGCCCAGCCCCCGATCGCTATGGTCATTCCGTCGCGCAATTCTGCGACGATGTCGGAAACCGACATGCGTTTGTCGAGCATGGTAATCCTTCAAATGCCACCGACCGGTATGCCCGTCTGGATCAGGCGGGCATCCCGGTCATGCGACAAAACGGTCGAAGCCTATTCGGCCGCCTTCAACTCAGGCCGGCTGTCGCGCTTGGCTTCTGCAACCGGGAATTGGTACAGCTTCTGCGCATTGCCATGCAGGATAGCCGCCTTCACCGGCGCGGGAACACCCGACATCGACGACTGGATCGTACGCCAGCTGTAGGGGTAGTCGGCGCTGATGTGCGGATAGTCTGTCGACCAAAGCACACGTTCCGGATTCATCGAGTCCAGATTATTGAGGCCGAAGCTGTCGGTCATATATCCGAAGTAGAAATGTTCATCGATATATTCGGACGGCAGCCGTTGCAGGCCGAAATGATTGACCTTTTCCAGCCGCTGGTAGTTGTTGTCGATCTGCTCCTTCACATAAGGAACCCAGCCGAAATCGACTTCGGCAAAAGCAACCTTCAGGTTCGGGAACCGATCAAACACACCATTGAAGATGAACTCGATGCAGCGGTTGGGCGCATCGAAGAAGCGGCCATAGCCCGGCAGCTTCGCCTTGTGCGGGCTCGGCTTGTAAATGCCCAGCGCAACGTGGATGTTGAAGCTGACGTCGCGCTCATGGATCGCCGCCCACAGGTAATCATGCTCGTCGGTCATGGTGGTGGTGCCGGTCGGATAGGCCTGCGCCATTACGGCGCGCATACCCGGACGACCGAGAACACGGTTCATCTCGTCAACCGCGACCTTCACGCCGCCGCGATTGGGGAGATAGACCAGGCCGCAAAAACGGGCCGGGTCATAGGCGACATATTCCGAAACCCAGTCGTTGTAGGCGCGGACCAGGGCAAGGTGGAATTCCTCGTCTTCCACCAGCGCGATTGCCGCCTGGATCGACGGGGTGGGATACATGACTTCGGCGGTGACGCCGTCACGGTCCTGCTCCTTGACGCGCTCGGCCGGATTCCAGCCACCCTGGCGCATATCGTCGAAACGCATCCACGCCTTCATCTCTTCGGGCTGCAGACCAGCGCAGGCATTCCAGCCGAAGTTGCGCGGCCCATCCAGACCCTCGAAGATCCAGCCGTCTCCTTCCGGAAAGCTCTCCATCCGGGGGGCGCGGCCCTTGAATTTTTCGGCAACCCGCTTTGTAAACAGATCGCCCGGTTCGTTAAAATGGCTATCCGCCGAAATCAGGTTCGAACTTCCCAACGGCATGTCTCTTCTCCTACATATCTATCTTTTATATGATAGCAATTTGACCCAGCGGTCAACTCTGAAAGATGGGTCGGCAATGTTTTTGCGGCATCAGATTGCGCGCGATTTTCGAAAGAACAGGGTCCAGGCCCCTATCAGGACAGCGATCGTAACTAGCGCGAGCCCGACCGCCACGAACGTCGCGTGAATGCCAAGGTTCTGCCGAATAGGCGCCGTGAGAATCGGGTTCAGAAAATGCCCCAGGAACAACGACGTTGACACAAGGCCGATTGCATAACTGCGCTGGCTGGGCGCGACCTTGTCGAGCACCCGGTTCATGAAGAAGGGCATCGTCCAGCCGGCACCAACCCCTTCGATCACCACACAAAGGAGAATCAATTCATAGGATGGCGCGAAGCCGGCACCGATGAATCCAACCCCCATCAATGTCGATGAAATTACCAGCGTCCAGGCGCCGAGCCGCGCATAAACAAAGCCGAATGCGAATGCCGCGAGGATCGAGATGGCCGAACTTAGGGCCGGAACGCGCGACACCAGAACCGCACTCGTAACGCCATTGTCCTTCAGCAGGAACGGCATCTGGAACGACGGCATTGTGTGACCGATCGACATTGCGAGCGACAGCAGGAAGACCGGCCATAGCTGCCAGACCGAAAAGCGGTCCTCGCCAGGGGCAGACCGCTCAAGCGTGACCGGCTGGTTGAAGGCAATCATTGCCCCGATCAGCATGATCCCGGGCAAGAGGAACATGATTCCCGGCGCCCGCCAGCCATAGTGCTGGGCGAGCACACCGCCCAGCAGCATCGTGCCGACCGTTCCGATCGACGAGATGGCCTGACGATAGCCGATCAGCTTCGATCGCAACGCTCCGGTAAACTGCGCCGCCAGGATGCTGGTCATGGCGACGTCGGCGATAACCGCGCTGAAGCCGAGAATGAAGCGGCTCCCCAAAAGCATATAATAGTTGTGGAGCACCAGTTGCATCAAACCGGCGACAGTGCAGATGCCGAGGCTGGCAAACATTATCCCACGCAGGTTGGTGGACGAGACGAGAAACCCCGCCAACAGTCCAGCGATCGCCATTCCGATGGGGGCCATCGTCACGACAAATTGCGCGCTCAAAATGGCATCGGTGCTTCCCGCGAATTCCTTTGCGATGAGCTGCAACGCGGGCACGACTGTCGTGAAGGCCAGGGTCGATTTGATGCCGCCGGTCAGCAGGATCAGGACGATCAGATTGCGCCGCCACGCGGGCAGCACGGCGGCTGGAGACTGCACATCTTCCGAAACGCCGGAAACGGTTACCATCAAGTCCATCCCCTTACGCCTTGTTATTGCAAGACTAGCATTGGTGTCCACGAAGTGCCGTTCGTCATCGGGCATCCCGCCATTGCCAAAGGTGCATCGCTATTCACCGGGAACGCAAGTGCATGTCACCCAGTCAAGAGGGGCACGCCCAATCACCCGCCCGATCGTGCGCGCTCATGCAGCGGCGACCGACGAGTCAGACGCCTCCCTTGCGGCCACCGGCGACGTTCAAGACCTCACCATTGATGAATTCACCATCCGCGCTGCAGAGGAATGCGATGGTCGCGGCAATGTCATGCGGCATGCCGATGCGTCCGGCGAGCGTCATGTTCGCCATATAAGCGATCTCTTCTGGCCTTCGGTTGCGCTTCATCAGGGGCGTCAGGATCGGCCCCGGTGTCACGCAATTGGCACGGATGCCCTGTTCGCCATGATCGATTGCCAGCGAACGGGTGAGCGCGATAACGCCCCCTTTTGCAGCAACATAGGCCGGGTTCTTCATCATGCCGGTGAGTGCCGCACCTGACGATACGTTGACGATCGCACCACCGCCGGTCTCCGCGATCAACGGAATCCCGGCCTTGCACATGAGAAAGGTCGAGGTGAGATTGAAATCCACCCAGCGCGCCCAGTCCTCGACGCTCATGTCTACGACGGTTTCACCCGGCTTGCTTCCGCCCACGACATTGACGAGCGTCGTCAATCCACCAAAAGCTTCCTTCGCAAGCGCGACTGCCTTTTGCGCATCGCCCCAGGATGTCGCGTCGGCCACCAGCGTGCGGATGTCCGGGCTGTTGCCGGCCAGAGCGAGCGTGTCGCCGAGCCCGGCTGGATCGATATCAGTGGCGATAACCTTTGCACCACGTTCGACGAAAAGCCGCGCCGTCTCCTGCCCGATGCCGCCGCCCGCCGCAGTGACGATCGCGATTTGTCCGTCGAGCCGGCTCACTGCGACGCCCCGCTCGGGTCAGCCGATGTGCTGGTGATATGATGAGTAAAAACATAGCTGCTGTAAGATGCGCTCACGTTCTCTCCTTTCCGATTTTCGGCCCGATCCGATCGGGCAATCAACGGCGTTACCAACAGCCAAGCCGGGTCGGTAATCGCCGCCATCTCGCCTACGCTGCTCAGGCCTGAGGGTTGCGCCTCGCGACCGCGTCCTTGCCACGCGCTTCGATCATCACGGCAGCGTCCGAATGGGTCATCGCATAGAACTGGTTTGCCTTGACTGCGTCCAGGCAAACACGTGCCCCTTCGGCTGCGGGCAGACCGTCGTCCCGAATCTTCTTGAGCATGTCGCGGAAGCCTGGAGGCGAGGGATCGGTCTCGCACAAATCCGGCAAATGCGCGGGGCGCCTTTTCTCGGAATCGGACAACGTCGCCGGAATGGCACCCGGGCAAAGTGTCGTAACGTGAATGTGCGACTTGGTCGTCGCGAGTTCACGGTACAGGCTTTCAGCAAAGGAAATCACCGCAGCCTTGCTCGCGCAATAGGGAGCATTGAGGCCGACGCCCATGAACGAGCACACGCCGGAAGCGGTGATCACGATCTGTGCGTCGTCAGCTTTTTGAAGCTGGGGGAGAAACGCATGAACCGTGTGGATCACGCCGAACAGATTGACACCAAGCACCCAGTTCCAATCGTTCATCGACATCGCAGTGATGGGTCGGCCCACCACCGTGACGCCGGCGTTGGCAAAAATGAGATGCGCGCCGCCAAAATGCTCTTCGGTCTTGCGGGCAAGCGCTTGCATTGCATCCCACGAAGCGACATCGGCGATTTCGGCGAGAACGTCGCTTCCTCCGGCGCGGAGTTCTTCCGCGATCTGGTTGAGTTGGGGTCGCTCGACATCGACATCGACCAAAACCAATTTGCAACCTTCACCGGCAAGCGCCCGCGCCAAAGCCGCACCGATCCCGTTTGCCGCGCCCGTTACGACGGCGACACGCCCGTTCAAATTTTCCATTGTCCCTCCAGGCTTTTTATAGCGTCAATATTCAGAGGCCGCCCCGTCGTTAGACGGAGCAGCCTTTTCGCCTAGAACGTGCCGATCAGACGCACCCCGACACTACGGGGCCGGTTGAACACCGCGGTTGCGAGCGATGTAAAATCGGTTGCGAAGGTGATGTAACGCTGGTCGGTCAGATTATCGACGAACGCCTGTGCGGTCAGGTTCAACTTGTTGCCGACCGGGATTTTCGACCAGATCAGACGCGCGCTGAGATTGATATCTCTGCCTGAGCGGAAGTTTTTGATGATGGGTGAGAACTGATCGACACTTGCCAGATCCGTGCTGCTCTTTTCAGAATAATCCACACGAAAGGTAAGCTGTCCATAGTTTGTTTCAGACGTCTTTACCTGGCCACCGACATGGAACGTCCACTCAGGAATATAGCTGAAGTGCGCGGTGCTTTTGATGTCTGTCGGCACACCGGCGATCACGAAGAGGTAGGATTTGTACGTGGGATCGATGTACGACAGATTTCCATCGAACGAGAAGTGCTCCCCGAGGACCGCTGCCCCTTCCAGTTCGAACCCCTTGTATGACGCCTTGGCGGCATTTGCGATGAAGCTTGTCGATGTCGTCCCGTTGTTGATGAACTGGTTCACCTGCAAATTGTCATAATCGGTTTGGTAGATGGCCGCGTTCAGGCGAAGGCGCCGGTCAAAGAATTCGGTCTTCAAACCTGCTTCATAGCTGACCGCCTTTTCGGGATCATAAGGCTGTGCCGCCAATGCGATATTGTTGAAGCCACCGGCGCGATAGCTGGAAGCGACACGGCCATAGAGCATCACGCGAGGCGTAAACTTGAAGCTCGCCGAGAGGCTATAACCAAGATTATCCCAACTGTTGGAGGCAGCATGGGAAGACGTGGTCGTCGTCGTCGTGGTCTGGATCGTCGTAGATTCTTCGCTTTTCTTGTCACTGGTATAGCGAAGACCCGCACTCAGTTCGAGCCGCCCGTCGAGAAACGCCGGCTTATATCCCACCTGACCAAAGCCGGCCCACGATTGGGTATTTTGCGAGTATATCACGCTCTTGTTCACGCGGATGAAGTTTGCACCGACCGCAGAGGCCAGGATCGTTGTTACATTTTCGCGAACATCTTCGTCATAATAGAAGAGACCAGCCAGATAGTTGAAATTCCCGACATCGCCCGCGACCTGCAGCTCTTGAGTGAACTGTGTCTGGTGGCCCGGGTTATAGGGCGTTGCATGGACGCTGATCGGCTCCACCGGATTGCCGGGGACCGCCGGGTTGAGAACCGTACCCAGGATGTAGCTGCCACCGAGGTATCCGACGAGGACTTCGTCGAGGACATTATAGCTGGTGATCGATTTTATCTTGAGCGCATCGCTCACCCGGTAGTCGAGCGTCAGCACATCACCCCAGCCTTCGATCGTCGCATTTCCGGGGATGCGCGGATCGCGGTAGCTGAGATCGAGCGGCGTCGCACTTACCAGGAAAGGCGGACTTGTCGTCGGGCGCGCAGCAGCCTGTGCTCCATAGACGGCAAGTGCTGCTGGGGTGCCGCTGATGATTTGCCAGCTGGTAAAACTATCCACCTTTGAATAGCGTATGCGATTGTCGATCGTCAGGTCGCCAACGTCGCCGCGTAAGGCGAAACCGAGATTGGCGGCTTTTTCATTTCCGCCCCAGTCCGAACGATTGAATCCGGGCGAGTTCACCCATCCATCGCGGTTATGGATCTGACCGGAAAACTTTGCCTTGAACCCGGTATTGCCGATCAGACCGGTCTGAAGCACGGCGTTGACCAGCATTTCGCTGTTGGAGCCATAGCCCAACTCGACGCGGTCTCCCGATTCATCCGTGGGCGTCTGTGTGGTGATCAAAAGTGCGCCACCGGTGGTATTGCGACCGAACAACGTGCCTTGCGGACCACGCAACACTTCGAGCCGTTCGATATCGGGGAGATCAAATGCGTTGCCCGTCGGGCGAGGCATGTAAACGCCATCGACATAGAGACCGACCGCGGGTTCTGCATACATGGCGGTCGTAATCGTGCCGATGCCGCGGATAAAGATGACGGGCGCGTTGGCGCTGCCCGATGCCGTGGTAATCTTCACGCTCGGCGCGAGTTGCGCGATATCGCTCAGACGGACGCTGGCAAGGTCTCTGAGCTGCTGACCACCGATCGCGGTTACGGCGACCGGAGTGCTCTGCGCACTTTCCTCGCGGCGGCGCGCAGTGACGATGATATCTTCGATGCTGGCGCGATCAGCGGGCACCGCGGCCGGTGCTTGCGGTTGCTCGTCGGGCGTCGCCGCAACGGCGGGCGTGGCAAGCGTAGCAAGTGCGATAGCAAGCAAAGAAGCTTTTGCGCCCCCAGACAGCTGGCGACGTTTGGTTTGTTTATGCATGTTTATTGCTTTCATGATCTTCCCCCATAATTGTGACCGATATTGTTCCGGTCATTATTGTCGTTTCATTCTAGCTCGGTCAGGTCAGGCACATGCGGCAGCACAATTGCTCATATGTGCATAATGCGCGAACGACGCGCGCCCGGCGATCAGGGCCGAACCAGCCTCCGGCCTTTCTGCTAGAACAGTATGATCGGCCCAGTCGCCGAACCGCTTTTGCCGTGCGCGCATCGCTGCGGCGAGCGCGCATCTATAAAAATTCAGTGACAAACGCATCAGCATTTCAAGTTCACTCTCCAGAACGTGTAACTCGCTGCCAACGGAACCGCTATCAAATGCCGAATGGGTGCCACATTGTTGTCATGCCAGCATCGCTTGGGTTCCGCCGGTCTGTCGCGCATTGCCCATGGCACTTTAAAAGTGGCGGCGAACCGATCGCGTTGCTCAGAAATCAAACAACAGCGATCACGCTTTTCGATCCCAGTGATCGTCACTGGGTCACGATAGTTTCCGACGAACACTGTAAACTGCCCACAAAGAACCGCCCGCAAACGGCGGCATCAATGTGAGGGGCAATTGCATGGACGTAGGTTCAACCGGAGAATTCGCTATCGAGGCTGAGCCGCGCACTTTTATGCGTTCGCTCGGTCTCGGCGTCCTGGCCACGGGGTCTTTGCTGACCGGGACGATGTTGACCGTCGTAATCCCGATCCTTCCCAATATTGCGAAGGAGCTTTCCCATAATGGCAGCATCGGACTCCCGACCCAGATACTGATAGCGATGCCTATGCTCGGTCTGGTGATCGGCGGCGTACTGTCCACGGTAATTTTCACGCATTTCCGCGCGCGCACGGTCTTTCTCGTCGGGTTGCTGCTTTTCGCAGTCGTCGGCGGCCTCGGTTATGTCGCCAACATGCCGATGCTGATGGCACTGCGATTGCTGATCGGCATCATTTCCGCACTGATCGGTGCCGCCTCGACTGCACTTGTCGGTGAACGCGTTGCGCCCGACCAGCGACCACGCATCCTGGGCTGGTCGATGGCTGCTGCAACCGTCGCCTCGATTGCCTCTATGCTGATTTCGGGCCGCGTCGCCGATGCCTTCGGTTGGCGCGCAAGCTTCCTGGTATTCCCGGTCATCGCGTTGCTTCTGTTTGCAATCGCGATGCTCTGCACCAGGCCCTCCTCCGTACGCGTCGGGCAGCCCCTCGGTCGCCGGCCCACCAACTGGCAGGCGATTTTCGTGCTCTGGCCAATCTTCCTGTTGGTGATCGCGATCAACCTGACCGCGTTTACCACCAATTCTCAGGCCAGCTTCGTCCTGGCTGACGGCGGTATCACGACTTCCACCGGTCGGGCGCAGGTAATGAGCGTCAATCTGATCATGATCGTTGTCGCCGCGCTGATGTTCCCGCTCGTTCGCGGGTGGGTCGGAATGCGGTTCATGCCCGCGATTATCCTGCTGGTGATGGGATGCGGCCTTGTCATGCTCGGCATGACGTCGGGCATGGTGCATGCCGCCATCGCATTGGCGATCTTAGGGATCGGCAATGGATGGCTGTTCCCGTACCAGTCGAGCCTGCTTCTTCAGCGTGCACCGGGCGAGGTGCGCGGCCAGGCGGCGGGGCTGATGGTGAGTAGCCAGTTCCTTGCGGATGCGGTCAACCCGATACTGCTCGGCCCCCTTGTGTTGACGATCGGACTCCGCAGCACAATCGCCCTGGTTGGGGTGGTGACGCTGGTCGGCTTCATGGCAGCCTTGATCGTCGGCGCACGCACCACCGAAGCGGCGAGTGACGGCGCTAAACTCTCACCTCGCTGACGGTTTAAGTTGTGGGCATGCGGCCTCCGACTTAACGCCCGCTAAAGACTACGAAAAGCAAGGCACGATATCGTGGCGTTGTTATCGAGTGTCGCGACTGGCAACACCGAGCGTGATTCAGATGCGACGAGAGTGGCGCAGCGCGGCGCCCCTCGAAGGCTTGACGGTCGACGAGCAGCCGTGGAGCTTCAATGCTGTTTATAAAGGTTAGCGCTGCCTCTTGTCTTGTCGGCATGGTCAACGCACCGGCTATGCGGAACTAATTTATCTTTGTTTTTCAACAAGTTAAATCTATGGTCGGGGAGACAGAAACCGAGTTTCCTCGTAAACTATCTGAGAAAAAATGATTTTTTCTAATAATAAATAAATCTCTACCAAGGTTCTTACCCGCTTTTTTTCTCGCTGTAAAAGGTTGGGCCGCTAGGATTCGAACCTTCGTCGCGAGCGCGCCAAAACGGACGGTTGGGGTGGCCTGCTGCCGGTTTGATGGACACCGAGAAAAGGTGTTTTATCGAACTGGAGGAACAGCATGCAACGAAGGAAGTACAGCCGCGAGTTTAAGCTTGAAGCGGTAAGGTTGATCAAGGAGCGCGGTGTCAGCGTTGCGCAGGCATCGCGGGATCTGGATGTGCACCAGACGGTGCTGCGCAAGTGGGTCGCCGATTTTGGCAGTGATCCTGCAGCCGCCTTTCCGGGCCACGGCCAGATGAAGCCGGAGCAGCTGGAGATCGCGCGACTGCGCAAAGAGGTGGCGAAGCTCAGGGCGGAGCGCGACATCCTAAAAAAAGCCGCGGCCTATTTTGCGAAGGACAGCCTGTGAGGTTCGCCTTCATCGCAAAGCACCGGGAGATATGGCCGGTATCGTGGATATGCGAGGCGCTCGGTGTCTCGCGAAGCGGCTTCCACGCCTGGCTCACTCGGGCGCCATCGGCGCGTTCGCGCAGCGACGAGGAGATCGGCGCCAGGGTCAAGGCGAGCCATATCGCGAGCCTATGTCCGGCGTAGTTGCGCATCGCGCGCTGTTCGGTCGCCGTGCCGAGCGCATCGGAAATGCGCTTGGCGGTGTGCTCGTCGTTGGTCGCGAACGTGACCTTGACGTGGCAGTTGTCGAGAATCGCGTTGTGTTCGCCATACGCTTTCTCGATCTGGTTCAGACTCTGCGCGATCAGGAAGGCGCGCACGCCGTAACCTGCGAGAAACGCGAGCGACGTCTCGAAGAAGTCGAGCCGCCCCAACGCCGGGAACTCGTCAAGCATCATGAGCAGCTTGTGTCGGCCGGGCTTGTTCTCGGCATGAAGGTGCTCGGTCAGCCGCCGTCCGATCTGGTTGAGGACGAGGCGGATCAGCGGCTTGGTGCGGCTGATGTCGGAAGGCGGCACGACCAGGTAGAGCGAGACCGGGTTCGCTGCCTCGACGAGGTCGGCAATCCGCCAGTCGCACGCGCTGGTGACGGCAGCGACGGTCGGATCCCGGTAGAGTGACAGGAACGACATCGCCGTCGAGAGCACACCCGAGCGTTCATTGTCGGACTTGTTCAGCAACTCGCGCGCAGCGGAGGCGATAACCGGATGAACCTTGGGTGCCTCGGGCGTACCCAGATGATTGGTCGTCATCATGATTTTCAGCGTTGCGGTGAACGACCGCTGCGGATCGGACAGGAATTCAGCAGCCCGTGCGAGCGTCTTGTCGTCGTCCGCATAGAGAATGTGCAGGATCGCGCCGACGAGCAGCGAATGGCTCGTCTTTTCCCAGTGGCTGCGCCGTTCGAGCGCGCCTTCGGGATCGACCAGGATATCGGCGATATTCTGGACATCGCGAACTTCATTGGCGCCGCGCCGCACTTCGAGCAGCGGATTATAGCGCGCTGAACGGCTGTCGGTCGGATTGAACAACAGGCAATGCGAAAAACGCGACCGCCAGCCAGCCGTCAGCTCCCAGTTTTCGCCCTTGATATCGTGGATGACCGCCGATCCGGTCCAGCCGAGCAGGGTCGGCACGACGAGACCGACGCCCTTCCCTGACCGCGTCGGCGCGAACGCCATGACGTGCTCGGGGCCATGATGCCGCAGGTAGGTCTGCCCGGTACGGCCAAGAAAAACACCGCGATCCTCGAGCAACCCCGCCCGTTGGATGTCGCGCGCGTTGGCCCAGCGTGCCGATCCATAGGTCGTGACATTGCTTGCTTGCCGGGAGCGCCATACCGATCCGAAAATGGCTGCCCCGCACCCGAGAAATCCGCTCGACGCGGCGATCGCGCCGGCCTCGTCGAACACATGCGGGGCATAGGCCTCAAAATGGAACCACCAGCCAAACAGTGCCCATGGACGATAGACAGGGGCTCCGAACAGGTCGAACCAGGGATGTCCCAGCTCGGGCTGATACGCGAGAGCTGAAGCTGTCCATTGCGTTGCGAACCACACGCCCGCGATGACGATCGCGAAAACGACGATGATCTGTCCGATAAGGAGCTTGGTCGGTGTCACGGATGCCTCCGCCCGGCGCGTTTGCGCTATGGGCCTGGGCATCCGTTTCGATCATCGACGATGACAGCGTCAGGGCCTTTAGAGCGCACCGAAGTGCTTTCCGACGCACGTCGTCGAAGGGACTCAAAGATTCAAAGCAGCAGGGGTTTTTTGGATCGGGTCATACCGATTTTCTCGACCGCGAAGGTATTCGCGAGCAGCGGCGCCTGCAACGCTTGTGCGTCTATGCTTCCATCGAACCATTGCATGACCTGACGTCTATGGATGATTGCGCCGTGGCGGTCCTGATAGGGCGCGATATCCGCGTTCGCTGAGGCCGTGATGATGCGATAGCTCAAAGGCCAGCCCGCGAGCGCTGGCTCCCAGATCCCGGCGAGATAGAAGAAGTTGCCGCCATCCAGCATCGCGCGGTAGCGCTTCCTGCCGCTCCCCATGTGAAACTCCGATGCCGGGATCAGGCAGCGGCGCGCCGAAAGGTCGCCAGTCTCCGCTCGGACAAACCGGAAGGTGACCCCGTCGCCGAAGCGGGGGTCCGATCCCCAGTTCGCATCGACCATTTCCATCTCCTCGACATCCTTAGGATTGCGGCGAATAATCGCGCGTCGAGATCCGAGTGCAACCTCGGGGTCGAACGGAGTTGCGGTCGGCTGCATTATGCGAACATAGAAAGAACGAATTTGAGTCGCAACCTGATGAAAAGTGGTATCGACAATGTGCAATGATTACCGGTCGGAGGTCGGCATTGCGTCGATCATGGTCGACTTCGACGATCTGAAGATCAAGGTCGTCGCGCCTGAGGGCACGCCAAATGTTCAGCCTCGTGAAGATATCTGGATCGGCGACATGGTACCTATCGTGCGCACCGCCGCTACCCCGGGCAGCGCCGAGCTGGTCAATCGAAAATGGAGCTGGATGGGCCAGAGCGGTGGCATGAACGGAGGCAAACTTTTGTAACGACTTCATTCGTCAAAATCTCAGCATCGCCCGCTCGCGTCTTCGTAGCGGAAGATGACTGTTCTCGACAACGTTGTTCGCGTGTCTGCTTGTCGGTGACGCCGAGATTCCGAAACGCCGCCTGGTAAGATTTCAGGCCATCGGTGACGACCGAAGCCGGCGAACCGTGGCGCTTCAGCGCCTTCTTCATGAATGTCAGAGCCGCCTTCTTGTCGCGGGTCTTGGTGACGTAGCTCTCGAGGATTTCGCCCTCATGATCGACAGCGCGCCAGAGGTAGTGCGTCTCGCCGTTCAGTTTCACGTACATTTCGTCCATGTGCCACCGCCCGTGGCGAAAGCCTCGCATGTGGCTCACACGCCGACGCCGGATCTCACCGGCGAACATCGGGCCGAATCGATTCCACCACAACCGCACCGGCTCGTGGCAAAGATCGGAGCCACGCTCGAAAAGCAGATCCTCCACGTTCCGCAACGATAGTGGAAACCGCACATACAGCATCACTACTTCGCGGATCAGCTCAGGTGCCGAGTGGAAATACCGAAACGGACTGGCGGGCTTGGCTCGAGATTTACGGCTCATTCCCGCAAAATAGCAGCCCCCTGCCCGGCCACATCCTTCTGACAACACCCGTGCGGTGCATTTGGGCTGACAACACCCTTTCGCGAGCTTGTTTTAGAATTTATATCCGACCTCGATGCCGACACGCCGCCTGTCCCCCGGCGAGATGAACGAACCGCCGAACTCGATCGCCGGGATCACTTCGTTCAGATATCGTCTGTCGAGCATGTTATCGGCAAACACAGTCGCCTTCCACTGTGCCCCTTCAAGCCCGAATCGAAGGTTGAGGACACCGAAAGCGGCACGTCGAGCCACATCGTACCTGCCGTTCCCCACGAAGCCCGGAAGAGCGAGCGCAGAAATCGGCAGAAGCCCGCTGAAAATCGTCGGCCGCTCCTGATTTTGCACCGTATGGAACCAGGTCGGCCCTGTGATGCGATAGTCGGCGCGCAAGGTTACGTTGACTGCCGATGTCAGCGGCGCGTCGATCTGAGTACCCAGATTGATCGTGTAATCCGCAGTATAAGGCGACTTGTTGCCGACGGTGTAGGGACGCGAGCGGTTTTCCTTGATCTCGCTATCGGTCAAGTTGAACGCGCCGAAGACCTTCCATCCGCGAACGATGCGCGCATCAACGTTGAACTCCGCTCCTTTGACATCGACCCGGTCGATATTCGAGACCACGCGCAACAGGCCGAACGAGCCGACGAAGAACTCGAAAAACTGCATATCGCGAATGCGGGTGTAGTAGCCGGCGAGATCGTAGTTGATGCGCCCGTCGAAGAGCGAGCCCTTGATACCTGCCTCGAAAGCGCTTGAGCGCTCCTTTCGATAGTTGTCATTGATGACCACGCCCGTGTTGATCGTGCCGGGTGCGCCGTTGTTGAAGGCCGCGTTGATTGTCGCTTGCGAGCCGGTGTTGTTGAAACCGCCCGCCTTGAAGCCGACGCCCCAGTCCGCATAAACGTTGGTCACCGCATTCGGCTTCCAGCTTAGCGAAATCTTTGGTTCGAGCAGATTGAAACTTGCTGACTTGTCGGGAACGATCCCACCTACCTGTCCGGGATTGATCGGCGCCCCGGTGATGGGGTCGGTTGCGACGGGAACCCGGGTAGATGTCGTGCGATCTTCGTTATCGTAGCGCAAGGCTACGCTCGCTTTGAAGTTGCTGCTTAGCGCATAATCGATTGAGCCGAACGCCGCGTAGACATTCGTGTTAAATTGGTCGGCATAAAGTTGCGACGTCGGGTTATTGCTGCTGGGTGGATTGTAGAGGTTCTTGATAGCGCCGAATCCGAGGTCGGCACCGAGCGACACGCCGACGAGGCGATCGATTTTCAGATAATAGGCACCGACTTGCCAGTTGAGCGGACCGTCACCAGTCGAGGCCAGTCGTACCTCGGCGCTATAATCCTTCTGGTTCCGGAACTGGTACTGGGTGCCGTCACACGTCGTCGGGCTGTACGCGCCGAAGGTCGAACCCGTTGCAGGGTTAAAAATGAACGGGATTGGCGACGAGCCGATGGCACCGGGCGGGTTGATCGGATATCCTTGCAGCGCAAGCGTCGTTGCATTGCACTTGTTGAGCACGGCCGTACTCGTCGCATTTACCGGGCCGCCCAGTGCCGCGGAAATATACCGAGCAAAGTCGGCGGAGGTTCCGTCGGCGGTCAAATCCTGCCGCACGTTGGAGTAAAGAGCCCAGGCGGTCAGTTTCACCGCGCCGAAGTCATGATCCAGCTTGGCCGACGCTTCGATCGTGCGCTGGTCGTTGGTGGGGCGGATATTCGAATAATAGTTGAAAACGTGCTTGTTCACGTCCTCGTAAAACGCTGCGTTGACGCCAGCGAAATTGGGGACGTGGAACACCGAGTTGAAATTGATCGACGCCCCGGACAGCTTGGCATAGCGCGCCTTCAGGTCGAGCGTCGTCGCGTCGCCCAGTTGTGCGATCAGCCGCCCGTCGATGCCGTAGACTTCCTGGTCATCTACGGTCTTGGATTTCAAAAAGGTGTTCGTATAAAATCCGTCTGTCTTGCGGTAATTTGCCGAGAGCACGAAGCCAAGCGAGTCCGACAGCGGTCCCGCGATGTATCCGGATCCCTCAATTGTATTCTGTTCGGCGTAGCTGGCGAGGAAGCCTCCCTCGATCCGGTCTCCGGGCTTCAGGGTGGAAACGACAATCGCACCGGCGGCTGCGTTGCGACCGTAGATTGCGCCTTGCGGTCCTTTGAGTATTTCGATCTGGCGTAGCGTACCTTGCTGCTGGTTTAGCTGTGCGGTGTTGGTTTTGAGGATGCCATCAACGACAAGTGCAACCGAACTCTCGGCGTCCCGCGCCCCGTTGATGCCGCGGATGTTGATCTGCGTATCGCCCGCTTCCGCCGTACCGGTGACGATGGTCACCCCGGGAGTCAGTTGGACAAACCCGGCTGCATCGTTGACGCCGGTCCTTGCCAGCGTTTCAGCGGTAATAACCGTAATCGAGGCAGGAACGTCGATCAGTCGCTCGTTCTGGCGCCGTGCAGTGACGACGATTTCGGCAGGCACCTCGGCAGTGTCGGCGGGAACGGGCGTCTGAGCGAGCGCAGGCGCTGCAAAAGCGAGCGTAGAAAATCCGGCAAGCAAGCTGGCAATATTGGTGCGCATGATCGGTCCCCTTCAATCGTCCCGCCGGATTCGGTTCGGAACCGGGATAAGGGTAATGTATACAATACAGACTGGTCAAGTCGGTCTGAACGCGATATTCGAGCAGCGATGTCGCGAGCGTCTGATCATGCATATTCCGAAATACGCAGCCTCATCCTGTCAGGTGACGCTGCGCCCGGATCGCAGCTGACGGAGGAGCAGCTGGCCGACCTTTGCGGCGTGTCCCGTACGCCGGTTCGCGACGCGTTGCGACGGCTCGAGGCGGAACTGTATATCGTCCGATCAGACTCGCAGCGGATGTTCGTCGCAGACTGGACCCACGCCGACGTCGATGAAATGTTCACGTTGCGCGGGATGCTTGAGGCGCATGCTGCGGCACGCGCGGCAACGCGGTTCGACGACGGGCAACTTGCAGAGTTGCGTTCATGCAATGCCGCGATCGAAGCGGCAGTGCGGAAGAGCGAGCCGGATATTCCGGCATTCTTGACAGGCAATCGAGAATTTCACAGCCTGATCATCGACGTGGCTCAATCGCCTCGCCTCGCCGCAACGCTAGCGACACTTGTCGAACAACCCGTGGTCCGTCGTACTGCCATGCACTACAGCCGCGATCAGCTGGCGCGGTCGGCAAGCGAGCATCGTGAGCTGATCATGGCGTTCGATGCACGCGACGCCGAATGGGCGAATGCGGTGATGACAGGGCACATCCGGCGTGCGTTTCACGCATTCAGAGGCGTTGCGGGGACGCCTTAAGATGGCTCAGCGCCGAAGATAGACGAGCGCGTCTGAAGACTTCCATATTTCTGCATATTTGCTTCGGAGGTCGAAAATCGTCGCGTTGTGAACGCCCTTGTCACGATCGCCACATGCATCTTCTATCACCAGGGGCACAAAGCCGTGACATAGTGCGTCGAGCGCCGTCGCCCGGACGCAGCCTGATGTGGTCAAGCCGGCAATCAGAAGCGTGTCGATGCCCATTGCGTGGAGCCGCTCGGCAAGGTCGGTACCAAAAAATGCGCTGGGGTATTGTTTCGTTGTCACGACATCCCCCGGCTGTGGCGAAAGCTCTGGTGTGAAATCGGCGAAAGGACTGCCGGTGTCGAAAGCCCTCAGTGCGGGGACCTTGCGATAGAACTGCCCTCCGTCGGCCGGTGTACCATATTCGACCCGGGTAAAGATCACGGGCACGAAGGCCGTTCGCGCGACCTCTGTAAGTTCGCGAGCGACCGCGCGCTCGGCTTCCACACCTGCGTACAGGCCGCAATCACGGTCGAAATAGGCACGGGCGAAATCGACCAGAACGACCGCCGGACGTTCGCCCGGCACTAGTGTGCCGCCGAAGCCAGCTGCCTCGTAATCGGCGCGGAGGTCCGGGGGCATATCTTCATTGCGACGGTCCATGCGTGCATCTGCCCCGGCGGCTGTGAAAGGGATGCTATACATGCATCGTGAAGGTTTGTATACAAAGGCGGATGAATCCAGCGCCCGTTCAAATCGTCGAAGTGTCGCCGCGCGACGGGCTCCAGAACGAGAAGGAGCTCATCGGTACTGCTGACAAGATCGCGCTGGTTGAGCGCCTGGTCGCGATCGGGTCGCGGCGGATTGAGGTGGCGAGCTTCGTCAATCCGCGCCGGGTTCCTCAGATGGCGGATGCCGAAGCCGTGATCGCAGGCCTCCCGGATTTGCCCGGAGTTCGTTATATCGCGCTGTGCCTCAACGAACGCGGTGTCGATCGTGCGATTGCGAGCCGACAGGCGGCGCGAGGGGTCGACGAAGCGGGGTGCGTACTGGTTGCCACCGACAGTTTCGGAATTGCCAACCAGGGCCAGACGGTCGCCGACGGGATTGCCGCAAACCGGGCGATGATCGCCAAGGCAAGGACGGTCGGCATGACCGCGCAGGTCACAATTGCTGCATCGTTTGGCTGCCCGTTCGAGGGGACCGTGCCGCAGTCTGTTATCTTGGACCTCGCCGAAACTATGGTGGAGGCTGGCGCCGAAGAGATCACATTTGCGGACACGATCGGTGTCGGCGTACCTACGCAGGTGGGCGAGATGTTCGAGCGCGCGTTCGAACGGCTCGGGCATGGTTTCCCGCTGCGGGTTCACCTTCACGACACGCGGGGAATGGGACCGGGCAATGCCTGGGCAGCGTATCAAGCGGGGTGTCGCGTGTTCGATTCGGCGCTCGGCGGCCTTGGTGGCTGCCCGTTCGCGCCCGGCGCAGCTGGTAATGTGGCAACCGAAGAGTTGGCCTATCTGTTTGCGCGCAGCGGCGTCGATTGCGGGATCGATCTGAGCGCCGCGCTCGCCGCCAACGCGTGGTTTGCCGGGATCATGGACAGGGCGCTGCCATCGAAGGTCGGCCGTGCGGGCGATTTCATCGCGAAAAATCAAAACAATGGGGAGTGCGAAGCGGCATGAGCTATCGTCTGGGCGTCGATGTCGGCGGCACGTTTACCGATCTTCTGGTCATCAATGAAGCAAGCGGGCGGACGTGGCGCGACAAGGTGCCGTCGACGCCGCACGACCCCAGCGAGGCGGTCATCGCTGGCGCACGTCAGTTGTGCGACCGCGCAGGCATCAGCCCACAACAGGTCGAACTGTTTCTTCACGGTACGACCGTCGCGACCAACGCGGTTCTCGAACACAAGATCGCACGGGTCGGCCTGATCGTGACCGAGGGGTATCGCCATATCCTCCAGATCGCCCGCAGCCTCGTCCCAGGTGGGCTCGCCGCGTGGATTGTCTGGCCGAAGCCGGAACCGATGGCTCCGCTTGAAGCAACCATAGAGGCGCCCGAGCGCATGGGAGCCGCTGGGGAGATTGTCCGTCCGCTCGACGAAGCGGGTCTGCGGGCAAATCTGAAACGGCTGCGGGATGAGCGGGTTGAGGCGGTGACCGTCTGCCTGATCAACAGTTATATGAATCCTGCACATGAACGGCGTGTGGCCGAAATCGTGGCAGAGGAAATGCCGGATGTGCCGGTCAGCATCTCTGCCGACATTCTGCCCGAAATGCAGGAATACGAACGAGCGCTGACGACGGTCGCCAATTCGGCCGTGCGTCCGACCGTGTCGCGTTATGTCCGCAATCTCGAGCGCGAATTGCGCATTTGGGGTAGTGAAGCCAAGCTCAGCCTATTGCGTTCCGACGGCGGCCTGATGTCTGCGGAGAAATCGTGCGAGGCGCCCGTCAATCTGTTAATGTCCGGCCCGGCAGGCGGCGTCGCGGGCGCAGTGTTTGTCGCCAAAAGCGCGCGGCTACCCAATGTCCTGACACTCGATATGGGCGGCACGTCGACCGACGTCGCGCTGATCGAGGATTACCAGGCGCGGCTGCGTCGCGAGACCAGCGTCGGCCATCTGACTGTGCGGGCGTCTTCGCTCGACGTGAAAACGGTAGGCGCGGGCGGCGGTTCAATCGCGAGCGTGCCGGAGTTGACGAAAGCGCTGCGGGTCGGGCCACAGTCGGCCGGCGCGGTGCCGGGTCCTGCGGCCTATGGGCGCGGTGGCGAGTTGCCCACGGTTACCGACGCAAATGTCGTACTCGGCTATCTTCCCGAAAACCTGCTCGGCGGCACGTTCAAGCTCGATCGTGCTGCTTCGACGCGAGCGGTGCAGACAGTCGCCGACGCGCTCGGCATCACGCTGATGGAGGCTGCGGCAGGCATCGTCAGCATCGTCAACGAAACGATGTACGGCGCGCTCAGGCTCGTTTCCGTACAGCAGGGTTACGATCCGCGCGACTTCGCGCTGATGGCGTTCGGCGGCGCAGGGCCGCTGCACGGCAATGCGATGGGCGTGCTGATGGGCAGCTGGCCGGTCATAATTCCGCCGTCGCCCGGCGTACTGTGTGCTTACGGCGACGCAACGACGAGGCTGCGCGTCGATGCGCAACGCAGCTTCAACCGGTTGGTGACTCACACCGACGATGCCGAGGTCGGCGCCGTGATCGACGAGGTCATCGCGCAGGTCGTTGCCGATCTTGCGGCAGAAGGCGTCGCACCACCTGACCAAGAACTGCGCGTCGAAGTCGATATGCGCTACAGCGGGCAGGCGTTCGAAGTCTCGCTCTACAGCCCGCCGGGATCGACGATCGCCAGCCTCATCGAGCGCTTTGATGCCGAGCATAAAAGGCTGTTCACCTTTAATCTCACGGTGCCGCAGGAACTGGTCAACATACGCGTTGTCGCTCTGGGAAAAGCAGCGAACGTAAGCGCCGAAAGAATAGAATCCGGTACTTGCGACGCCACCGCGGCCAAACTCTATGACCACAAGGTCTGGATGGATGAACGTCAGCAGGACGCGGTGATCTATGACCGCGCCAAATTGCGCAGCGGCAACTGCGTGAAAGGCCCGGCGGTCATCACCGAGATGGATTCGACCACGCTGGTTCTGTCGGGCCATATCGCCGTCGTCGATGATTACGGCAACATCCTCATAACGCCGGAGGCACGCTGACATGCCCGCGACCATTATCCAGACAAACCCCGCCCCGTTTGCGGCGCCGACGATCGATCCGGTGACGCTGGACATTATCGAGAATGCGTTGCGCAACGCACGGA
>JBDUBD010000128.1:0-6514 GCA_040004295.1 Sphingomonadales bacterium
ACCAGCGCGGGCGCGAACAGCGCAGGGAAGACAAGGAGGAAATGCCCGAGCGACATCAGCAGACCGCCGATGATCACCGCTCGCCGCCGACCGAGCAGTCGGTCGCACAAGACCGCGCCGACGATGGGCGCAAGATAGGCGAAGCCGGCATAACCGCCATAGATGAGCGAGGCGCGTGCCTGCCCAAAACCGAGTTCTTTGACCATGTAATAGACGAGGAGCGTCTTCATCCCCACGAATGAGAAGACCTCCCACATCTCGGTCGCCGCCAGCACTGTCAGCCCACGCGGATGCCCGAACCAGTCGCGCGCGGGCGTCATGCGCCGGTGCCGCGGCGACGCTGGCGAGGCCCGGCGGTCGGGCGGCGGATCATCGCAAGTCGTCGCCACGCAGCGCGCGGTGCAGCAGCCCGAAATAGGCTTGGGAGTCGACGTTGTCGGCGACTCCCCATTCGGGGTGCCATTGCACCGCCAGGATCGGCGCGCCCGCTATGTTGGCTGAAAAAGCCTCGACCAGCCCGTCCTGCGTAGTCGCTTCGACGCTCAGTTCCGACGCCAGCTCGTCGATGCCCTGATAATGGACCGAGTTCACTTCGATCGCTGGACGGGCGTAGGTGCGGGCCAATATCCCGCCGTCGCGCAGCTGGACGTCGTGATAATGATCGAACATCGACGCCCAAACGTCATTGTCGGGTGCGTGGTGCGGCAGCATCCCCGCTTCCTCGTTCGCGTCGCGGCGGAGCGTTCCGCCCAGCGCGATGTTGATTTCCTGGAAACCACGGCAAATTCCGAAAACGGGTTTGCCGCGATCGATCATCGCGCTGACGAGACCGAGCGCCATCTCATCGCGGCCCGGATCGAATGGGCCGATTTCCTCCGCATCCCCGGCGGCGCCCGGCACGCCGTAATGAGCCGCACCGATGTTGGACGGACTGCCGGTGAGGAGAACGCCGTCGAGCAGCGGGGCGACTTCGCGCGCCGCCATCAGGTCGGAAAGTGACGGGATTAGCACCGCCGCGGCGTCGGCATAGGTCATCGCCGCGCGCACGAAGCGCTCCATTACCGCCTGTGCAGGCTCGACGTTGACGATCCGGTTGCAACAGATGATGCCGAGAACGGGCCTGGCCTGCATAAAGACTCCTGATATTTGACTGTTGTGCTGCGTCACGAGGCGTGTTGCGCGAGCCACTGGTCGACCGTGAGGCCGGTCGATTGGAAGAAACTTTCCCGATCGAGCGCGCCCTCGGTTCCGATCAGCAGTATGCGCGAATCCGATCGGATCGACAGCGCCTCGCGATGCCGATCGAGTGCGGTGAGGCAGCCGCCGAGTCCAGCCGCGCCGCTCTCTCCCGCCTCGATCGGGAGATCGCCATAGGGGCTCGTCGCCAGCAATTTGACTCCGGCTCGAGCGGTAGCGTCGTCGATCACTAGAAATGCGTCGGTGAGATCGCGCAGGATATCCCACGCGATCGTCGAGGGTTGAGCGCAGGCGAGCATCGCCATCGCGGTATCCATCGTGCCCTCGATCGTGACCAATTCCCCGGTCCGCGCGCTTTCGAAGAGGCAGGGCGCCAGCGTCGGTTCGACGACCACGACGCGCGGACGATGCGTGCCATAGCATGCGGCGAGATAGCCGAGCACCGCCGCCGCCAGCCCGCCGACTCCTGCCTGAATGAAGACATGGGAATAGGGCGCCGCCGCATCGACGTCTTCGCCGAATATCTCGTCCATCAGGACCAAATAGCCCTGCATCACTTCGATGGAGACCGTCTCATAGCCCGGCCATGACGTGTCGGAGATCACCGACCAGCCCTCACGCTCAGCAGTGGCGGCTGCATATTTCACCGCATCGTCGTAAGTGCCCGTGACGCGCCGCACCTCGGCGCCGAGCGCTTCGATCGCGTCGACGCGCTCCTGCGCGACATGCTCATGGACAAATATCACGCAGCGTGCGCCGAAGTGCCGCGCGCCGAGCGCGACCGACTTGCCGTGATTGCCGTCGGTGGCGCAGGTTACGGTCAGCGGAGCGCGCACACCCTTACTCGCTTCGATCGTCCGTGCGGTAAGCGCGCCGGTGCTCCATTCGGCGCCCGTTGAGCGTTGCACCGCCTTGCCCACCGCAAGTGCGCCGCCGAGCGCCTTGAAGCTCCCTAGGCCGAAGCGACCGCTTTCGTCCTTATAGTCAATCGCCGTGATCCCCGAGGCGCGTGCCAAACCCGCCAGGGATCGCAACGGGCTGGGCGCGTATCGCGGACATGAGGCAACCGTTCGCCTGAGGTCGCGTGCCTTTTCGGGCGAAAAATCTGGGATCAGTGGGCCGGGTACGAAAGGGGATGGGCGGACGTGCTCCTGAAGATGGAGGTCGCCATGCTCGACATTGCTCATGCCGCGACATTAACGGTTGCGAGTGCTCATTTTCAGCTTAACACGCCGCCAATCGCTTTAAAGATGCTCTGTATCGATGAAGGTTGCCCGTATAATGCAAGAACTCGACGATTTCGACCGGAAGCTGCTCAACCTGATTCAGATCGACAACCGCATGACTGCGGATCAGTTGGGCGATCGGGTTGGCCTGTCGGGATCGGCGGCGCAGCGGCGCCTGCGGCGCCTGCGTGAAACCGGCGTGGTCGAACGCGATGTGGCGATCGTCGCGCCGCATGCGGTCGGCCGCAAGCTCCTAGCCATCGTCGAGGTCGAACTGGAACGCGAACATGCCAACATCATTAGTGACTTCAAGCTACGTGTTCAGCAAATGCCCGAGATCATGCAATGCTATTACGTCACCGGCCATGCCGATTTCATCCTCATAGTATCGGCGATCGACATGGAGGATTATGACCAATTCACGCAGCGACTGTTCACCGAAAACAGCAATATCAAGCGTTTTCACACTAGCATGGTGATGAGCCGGGTGAAAGCGAGCCTCGCCGTTCCGATCGACCTCGAATGAGCGCAGAGGCCGCCGTTCAGGCCCGAGGGCTGTAACGCTCGCGCAGCTTACGCTTAAAGATCTTGCCTGAATCCTCGCGTGGGAGCGTATCGACCAAGTCTATCACGCGCGGAATCTTGAACCGACTCAGCCGTGCGGCGAGTGCCGTGCGGAGCAGGTCGACGTCGATCGCGGCGCCTTCGACGGGCTGGACGCACGCACACACCGCCTCCCCAAACTCAGCATCGGGAATTCCGAAGACCGCGCAATCGCGCACCTCGGGCAGGGCGTGCAGCGCCGCTTCGATCTCGGCTGGATAGATATTCACTCCGCCCGAGATTATCATGTCGCGTTTGCGGTCGCACAGGAACAGGTATCCGTCGGCATCTTGATACCCGACATCGCCGACGGTGATGAAGCCCTCGCGCTCGATCTCACGTCGTTCGTCGGTGCGCCCAATATAGTCGAATACCGGCGCATCGGCCGATCGGACATAGATGTCGCCGGTTTCACCTGCCGCCAAGACGCGACCGGTATCGTCGAGGATGCGCAGCGTCACCATGTCGAACGGGCGCCCTACGGTTCCCGGGCGGTCGAGCGCTTCCTTCGAGTTATGCCCCGCGACTAGGCCAGTCTCGGTCGATCCGTAATATTCATGGATCACCGGGCCCCACCAGTCGATCATCGCTCGCTTGATTTCCGAAGGACAAGGCGCCGCGCCATGTACGACGAAGCGCAGCGACGACAACTCGTAGCGGCGTTTCACCGCGTCGGGCAGGCGGAGCAGCCGGACGAACATCGTCGGCACGATATGCATGTGCGTTACGCGGTGTTGCTCAATCATCGCGAGCAACTGCTCGGCGTCGAAGCGGGGCTGAAGAACGATCGACGCCCCGACCGCCATCGCGAAGCGCGCATAGCTATTGGGCGCGCTATGATACATCGGACCGTTGATCAGCACGACCTTGGCGCCTTCGAGCAGCAGGCCGTATCCGGTCGCCGCGGCCCGCGTCATCGTGCCGTGCGTGTCCGGCATCCGCTTCACGCCTTTCGGTTTGCCCGTGGTGCCCGACGTGTAGATTACGGCACTGTTCCCCACGTGCGGCGCGGCGTCCAGCGCCGCGTGGCGGCTGAGCCATCCGTCCCACAGCGGGTGTTCCGGCGTGCGCGCTGGGGCCGCCACGCGATAGGCTGCCAGTAATTCGGCGGGCGTCTCGACGGTGAGTACGGTCACGACCGGAGGAACGGCATCGGCGATCGCGGCGAGGAGGTCGCGATGGGCGACAAGCACCTTCGCGCCGCAATCATCGAGAATGTAACGCACTTCCTCGGCGGTGCTGTGCCAGTTGATCGGCACGGGATAGGCTCCCAGCTGCTCGGCCGCAGCCGTCGCTTCGAAGAAGGCGAAGTCGTTGCGCAACAGCAGCGCTATGCAATCTCCTTCGCCGACGCCCATCGAGCGCAGGCCGCTCGCCGCGCGGCGGCTGCGCAGGCCGATCTCCTCGACCAGGCGAACGCGGTCCCCCGACTGGATCGCTGGACCGCCTTCGCGCGGCGTGACGAAGCGTGCATCTAGCGACACTTTGGCGGCTTCATATTCACGGACGAGCCGCGCGACCACCATCGCCGCCGGCTCGATGCTGTCGACTGTGCCGATCCCCTGACCGCACCCCCATACGTCGCGCCATGCCTTGGCCTCGCTGCTGCCGGCCGAACCGAAGTCCATCTTGCTCGGGTCGCTTTCGGGCAGGTTGGCGGGGTCGAGCCCCGCGCGCGCGATTGAAGGGCCCAGGTAATTGCCGTGCACGCCGGTGAACAAGTTGGAATAGACGATGTCCTTCGCGGCACTATCGACGATCATTTGCTTATAGGCTTCGTCGGCGCGCGCTTCGTCGGTCGCGATGAAAAGCGAGCCGATGTAAGCCAGATCGGCGCCCATCGCCTGCGCCGCAAGGATCGCATGCCCATTTGCGATCGCGCCCGATAGCGCCACCGGACCGGCGAACCACCGCCGTATCTCCTGGACGAGCGCGAATGGGGACAATTGCCCTGCATGCCCGCCCGCGCCGGTCGCTACCGGGATCAGGCCATCGGCGCCCTTTTCGACGGCTTTGCGCGCGAACCGGTCGTCGATCACGTCGTGGAAGGCCAGCCCACCCCAGTCGTGCACGGCGCGATTGACGTCCTCCCGCGCGCCAAGCGATGTGATCACCAGCGGCACGCGGTACTTGGCGCACAGCTCCATGTCCTGTTCGAGCCTGGCGTTCGATCGGTGCACGATCTGGTTCACCGCGAACGGCGCCGAAAGTCGGTCGGGGTTGGCGTGATCCCAGGCGGCGAGCTCCTCGGTAATCCGGTGCAGCCATTCGTCCAGTAGCGAAAGAGGCCGCGCGTTGAGCGATGGGAACGAGCCGACCACTCCCGCCTTGCACTGCGCGATCACGAGGTCTGGCTGCGATATGATGAAGAGTGGGGAGCAGATAAGCGGCAGGCGAAGCCTCTCGGCAAGAAAAGCAGGCAATGACAAGACGTTTCTCCCTCTGCGTCCGGTTACGCGACCGTCCGGCTCTCAATAATTTACATCGTAAATTATTGAAGGGAAGCCGTCAATGGGAGAGCGGGGCGTCGGCGCGGAGCCCGGCCAGGATCGTCTGAAACAAAGTCCGTCGTAACGCCTCGGGGTCGATGCTGTCGCCCAGTGTAGAGGAGAGTTCGAGCATGACCGAGCCGTGCATCGCGACCCAGAACATCGCGCCGATGGTCGTCGCGTCGCCAACGACGATGCCATGTTCGATCATCCGTTCGACATAGCCGGTCATCGTCCGGCGCGCACGCTGGGTTGCCTCACTCAGCTCCGGCGCTTCATCGCTTCGCAGAACGCCGAAATCGAAAAGCAGGCGATACGTCATCGGATCGCCGAGCGCGAACCGTGTATAGGCCGACGATACCGCGCGGGACGCCGCGATCGGGTCTAGCCCTTCGGTCTCGGCCTCCAAGCTGTCGGCGAAACGCGTCAGCGCCGAGAGCCTGACCGCGAGGAAGATGGCGTCGCGATCCTTGAAATAGAGATAGGGGGTCATCGCGCTAACCCCCAGTTCCGACGCGATCGCGCGCATCGTCACCTGCTCTGGTCCCTTTTCGACGAATATCCGCGTGGCGGCTTCGACGACCCGCGCCCGGAACGCAGCGATGTCCTCCTCAGTCTTCTGCTTCTTCGCCATGCCCTTCGTTATGGGACATGGGGCGGCGCGGGCAAGCCGGCCGTCTCCGATTCCAGTTCGGCGACGTCGATTCAGCCGCGCGCATCCATCTTCTCGAGCACAAGGCTCGAGATCGCGAGGTCCTGGAGCGCCATCCCGGAGCTGTCGAAGATGGTAACGTCCTCGGCGGACACGCGCCCGGGGGCGAAGCCGCGGATAACTGCGCCCAGCGGAGTAACGTCTTCAATCGAAACGACACCCGCGGCGCTGGCCGAGCGGAACTCGCCCATCGTGACCGACTGCGCCGGCACGTCCGCAAACAGCCGCGATGCCTGGGCGAGCGCATGGCCCAGCTCCTGCTTCGTTGGCGAATCGGCGCCCATTGC
>JBDUBD010000042.1:0-21818 GCA_040004295.1 Sphingomonadales bacterium
GATGGGCGCCCCATTCGCTCCACGACCCGTCATAGACCGCGACCTTGTCGTTCCCCAGGAGGTGCGCGGCGAACGCGACCGACGCGGCAGTAATGCCCGAACCGCAGGTTGCGGCGATCGGCTGCATGGGATCGACGCCTGCGGCCTCGAATGCGGCCTTCAGCCCGTCCTTCGATTTGTAGGTGCCGTCGGCTTCGAACAACGCGCTGCTGGGAAGGCTCTTGGCACCGGGCATATGGCCCGGATTCACGCCCAGACGCGGCTCGGCTTCGCGTCCCTCGAACCGTGCATGGCTGCGCGCATCCACGATCTGTTCGAGCTTTGATTCGACCAGATCGCGCATCTGTTCGAGAGTGCGCACAAAGCCAGTGTCCTTCCAGACAGTGAAGTGACGGTGGCGCAGCGTTTCCTTGCCGGCCACGACATCGCGCGCCTCGGCCTTCCACTTGGCCAGGCCGCCGTCGAGAATGGAAACGGCATGCGCGCCGAACAGGTGAAGCATCCACCACGCCCGTGCGGACGTCCGCTGCGCCGAGTTGTCGTACAGCACGATGCGGCTGCCGTCGCCCAGGCCCAGCGACTGCATGCGGCTGGCGAACTTCTCTGCAGAGGGCAGCATCATCGGCAATTCGTTCTTTTCGTCGGCGAGGTTAGCCAAATCCATGAACACGGCGCCGGGAATGTGCCCGGCTTCATATTCGGCCGACGCATCGCGGTCCGCCTCGAGAAACCAGGTCGCATCGACCACGCGCAGATCGGGGGCACCGAGTTCGCCTGCCAACCATTCCGTCGATACCAGCGCGTCCATAACTCTCTCCGTGTCTTGCTCGATACGTCCCTAGAGGTCGGCGCGCGCCCCGTCGAGACTGGCTTCAGCGTTTCCGGATGAAAGCGCGAATGTCGCGGCTCAGGGCTGACAGCTCGGTGTCGCGCACGTACATCATGTGGCCCGCACCATAGTAATGATATTCGACGCGGTCGGCGGGAATGCCTGTCCGGCTCAGTGAATATTCGGCGCCGAAGAACGGTGTGGCAAAGTCGTACCAGCCCGCCGCGTTGAACACGCGCAATCCGCTGTTCTCGCGCATTGCCTTGCCCAGATAGGGCGCGACATTGGCATAGTAGCGGCTGTCACCACCGCCGACAGTGCGACTGCCCAGCTTCCAGTCCCAGTCGCTGACGCCCCCGATCGTGACGTACTGCCGGTCGATTTTCAGGCCCAGGTCGCCCCTGACGTAGGCGTTCATCGCGGCGGTATAGCTGCCGTCGATCGCGTAGAAGCTGGGGTCGTTGTCGGGCTCTTCGCCCGCCGCATCGTAATCGGTGCCGGTATATCGGCTGTCGAGGCGACCGACGGTCAGCTTCCGGTCGCGCAGTAATTCCTTGTAGAACCGCCCCGGCGTGACGCGCAGATCGGCATTCTCGAGGAACTGTTCCGAGAGGCCCGTCAGGCGCGCGAGTTGTTTGCGGATGCTGGCACGCTCTTCGCCGACCAGCTTGTTGCCCTTCATCAGTGCGGTCAGATACGGCCCGCTCGCAAACACACGCGCCTCTGCGCCCCATGTCGCGACATCGGCGGGCTTGTCTGCAACCTTGTTATGATACCAGGCGGTGGTCGCCATCGTCGGCATGTTGACGACATAAGCCATCTCGTTGCCCGGCACCTCTGCCTGTGCGCCGAAGTCGAGGATGGTCGAGATCAGGATGATACCGTTCAACGCAACGTCGTTGTAGCTGCCCTCCAGCTCGTTCGCGACGGCGGCGGAACGGGTCGTGCCATAGCTTTCGCCGCCCAGGAACTTCGGGCTGTTCCACCGGCCGTTCTCGCTCAGCCACAGGCGGATGAAGTCAGAAATCGACTTGGCATCGGCTGTGACGCCCCAATAGCTTTTGGCCTCGGTTTTACCCAGCGCGCGGCTGAACCCGGTGCCGACGGGGTCGATGAAGAGGATGTCGGTTACGTCGAGCAACGAATCGGGGTTGGCGACGATGGGGTAGGGCGGGGCACCGTCGTCACGCGCATCGCTGGGGATCGCGACGCGCTTCGGCCCGAATGCCCCCATATGCAGCCACACCGATCCCGAACCCGGACCGCCGTTGAACAGGAAGGTAATCGGCCGGTTCGGATCCTTGCCGTCCTTCACATAGCTGGTCGAAAAGATCGCGGCCTTGGGTGTGCCGTTCTCGTCCTTCAGGAACGTCTCGCCCGTAGTCGCGGTATAGGCGACGCTGACGCCGCCGAATGTTCCGGTGTGTTTGGTGACCGACACGACGGGTTTCGCGATGTCGGCAGGTTTCTCGGTCTTGTCCGGTGTCGCGGGTTTGTCTTGAGCGAAGGCGGGCGTGACGAGCAATGTGGCGGCGAGCAGCAGGCGCTTCATGGATATCCCCTTTACCCGCATCCTACCCACACTCGTCATTCCCGCGAAAGCGGGAATCCAACTCCTAAACGAGCAGCGGGAGTTGGATTCCCGCTTTCGCGGGAATGACGGTAAGGGGCGGGAATGACTCCCAAGCATCTCGGTCAGACGTCCGCGCTTCCTGCTTCGCCCGAAGAGGCAACGCTCGACTACGTGCCTAACCCGCGCCCCGGAAAACCCTATCTGGTGCGCTTCGCCGTCCCCGAGTTCACCTCGCTCTGCCCCGTGACGGGTCAGCCTGACTTCGCCCATCTGGTCATCGACTATGCGCCGCGTGAGACGATCGTCGAATCGAAGTCGCTGAAGCTGTTCCTCGGCAGCTTTCGCAACCATGCCGCATTCCATGAGGACTGTACCGTCGGCATCGGCGAGCGGTTGTTCGCAGAGATGGTGCCGCACTGGTTGCGCATCGGCGGATACTGGTATCCGCGTGGTGGCATCCCCATCGATGTCTTCTGGCAATCGGGGGAGCCGCCCGCCGGGCTATGGCTCCCCACCCAGGATGTCCCGGGGTATCGCGGTCGCGGTTAGGCGATCGCGGCGGTCCGGCGACGACGGCGCATCGCTGTGCCCGCCATGCCGAATCCGGTGATCATCATTGCCCAGGTTCCGGGTTCAGGCACCGGCATCACGCCATTGGCGTCGGCACCGTTTACGCGGAAGCCATAGATCATCGAGGGGATGAGCGACTGGCCGTTGGGGCAGACGCCACCGATCGCGATCTGTGTCGATACGCCACCCTCACCGCTGGTACATACGTCGGACTGGGCACCGAATTGTCCGGTCTGCGTCACCGAGAAATCATTGTCGGTCACGAGGAACATCGAAAGCGAACCGTCGGCCAGCGTCTTGCCAAAGCTGAGCCCCTCGATCTTTTCATTGGGGTCCAGCCCTGCCGCCACGAGGGCCGCCTGCACGTCGAGATAAAGCGTCTTGGTCACGGCCGTTACGCCGTTCGGCAGGCCGTTGGCGCCAGCCAGGCTGACGTTCGAAATGTCGGTCGCGCCGTCGATGTTCGAGATGCGATAGACGCGTTTGGTGCCGATCGTGTTGGCACCTGTCGGATCATCGACGCCAAGACCGCGATTGTCGCGTTCGATGACCAGGAACGATCCATCGGCCAGCGCCGTGATCGACGACACGCCGATCGAACGACCCTGGTTGGTCGCCGAAAAGTCCTCGCTGGTGCCGGGGATGCGACCATTGATGTCGTCGACCGATTCCAGGCGATAGGCGACCTGCTTGGTGGCCGTACCGGTTGCGATGTCAAACTCGACAATGCGCAGGTTGCGGCTGCGACGCCCGTCGTCCTGTGATCCTTCGTTGACCAACGGATCCTGCATGATCGCGTAGGCCTTCGTACCGTCTGGCGAGATCGTGATGCCCTCGAAACCGCGATTGTCCTGGCGACCCTTGGTGATGTCGGGACGTCCTGCAACATAGTCGGTCGTGCCATCCGGCTTTTTCGGGACGAGGTTGGCAGGTGTCGTAAAGGCACGGACGAAATTGCCGGCCGGGTCGAATTCATAGACCGAGGGGCCGTATTCGTCCGACACCAGCATGTTGCCGTTGGCGCGGCGCGCGATGCCCTCCGGGTCGAACGACTGGCCCAAGACCGATGGATTGCCGTTCAGCAAGGTCGGGTTGAGGCCGTCGAAATAGGCTCCATCGCGCTTGAACATGATGGTGTTTACCAGTTCGAACCCGCCGATCGCGTTGGTCGTGGTGTCTGTCGCAAGGCGAAAGACGTTGACGCGCGGTGCATAGCTGATGACCCCGCCTCCGGGGCCACGGTCGGTGATCCCATAGAACAGGTCGGTCGCACGGTCATAGACGAGATCGGACCCAAAGCTCAGCCGGTTTGCCCCCTGTGCAGCGCTGAAACCTGACAGGTCGGTCGCCGACCCGGCAACAGCATAGGCACCGCTGAACGATATTGCTGCGTAAGCAGGAGCGGTCCCCGCCAATAGTGCCGCCACTGCGACCAGTTTCGTCTTCATCCCGATGCCCTCCGTTTTGGTGAACGGGCGGTTAACGAGAGCTTGTGGCAACTGGGTTACGGTCGTGTTGCAGTTTGAATTGCGCGTGGCTTTATTAGTCACATGAGTGTAAGTAAGCGGGATGTCGCGTACGCTTGCCCATCCGATTCGTATCCTGCCCGCCGATATCGATTTCATGGGGCATGTGAATAACGCGCGTTACCTGAACTGGGTTCAGGATGCTGTCGTCGCGCATTGGCAGAAACTCGCGCCGCCGACTGCTGTTGCCCAGCATCTGTGGGTCGCGCTGAAGCACGAGATCACTTACCGCAAACCGGCTTTTCTCGACGACGATGTCATAGCGACGGTCGTGCTGGAAAAGGTCGAGGGCGTCCGTGCCTTTTACTCGACGCTGATCAAGCGCGGCGAAGACGTACTGGCCGAAGTGCAGTCGAGCTGGTGCTGCCTCGATGCCCAAACGCTGCGCCCCGCACGCATTGCGAAGGACATCGCGGCGCATTTTTTCGGCAAGAACGACTAGAGCAATTCGCGAAGCGTTACCCTGGCGTTGCTCCCGTCGATGTCGATCCGGTTATAGGATGGCCGCGTCGCGCGCACCCGCTCGCTGAGCGTTCCTGCGCCGACCATTCGGACGGGGCGTGAGCCGTCGTTCCAGACAATATCGAACGCATCATGGACATGGCCCGACAGCACGATGTCTGTGCCTGCCGCCGCGAGTGCCGCCAGCGACGCATGTCCGCCGCGGGTCCGTCCTGCGCTCTGGCCGCCGGGCGCATCGAGCAGCGGGTGATGGCACGTAACAATCCTGATACGCGCATCGGGCACCGCGTTGAGCCCTTTCAATGTGGCGGACAACCGCCGGGTCGCCACGCGGCCCTGCGACCAGTTCAGCCGCCATTGTGCCCGCGCCGTCGTCTTGAGCGGGACGATCGCGACGTCGGCCAGTTCCAGCGGGCGTTCGATCGCGCGTTCGAGGCGTTCGAAGCGCGCATAGGGGCGGAAGAACCTGCTCCACAGCTTGTAGTAATGCGGCAGGTCATGGTTGCCGACGCCGATCGTCACCGGAACGCCCAGTGAGGTCAGCCACTCCTCCGCCGCCGCAAATTCATGAGCGCGCGCACGCATCGTGAGGTCGCCGGTCATCACGACTGCATCGGGCCTCTCGTCACGGACAGCCTGTGCAAAGGCCGCGAGGGCCGCGACATCCTCGGCACCGAAATGCAGGTCGGAGACGTGAAAGAGCGTGCTCATCGTGACGGTGAACGACTCGCGTCGCCAAGGGTTGCCCGGTATCCCGATACCCGAAGGTCACGAAGGTTAGCCGTGTGGAGAATAAATTCCGGTCTCCGGAATACAGAATCAGTGGGAGACAACTGACGATTCGAAAGAGCCAAACCAAGAATAAGGTGCGGTCTTCGTGTAGGACAGCGAATTTTGCCCGCAATGGCGCACCTCTGCGTGAACCAAAACGCTCTTCGACCACACGTTTGAACGCGCCTTAGGCAGGTGACTCACCGCCCCTTGAACAGTCCGCCCAATATGCCGCGCACCAGCTGACCGGCGAATCCGCCGCCGCTCGACCGGCCACCGAACACTGCCTTGGTGACTTCGCTGGCGACCGCACGGCCGACGCTCGATGAAGCGGAGCGTGTGGCCGACTGGATCGCCTTGTCCATCATCGTCGGCTTTGCCGCCTCGCGCGCGGCAATGGCGGCCTGGCGGTCTGCTTCCTTCTGTGCGGCCAACTGCTGGCGGGCCGCCTCCTTGGCAGCAATGGCGTCGGTCTTGGCCTGTGCGGCAGCGGCCTTTGCGGCTTCGTCGGATGCCTTGGCCTGCGCGGCTGCTGCTGCAGCCTCGTTCGACTTGGCCGCCAGAATTTCTTCTGCCGATTCGCGGTCGATCAGCGTGTCGTATTTGTCGCCGATTGCGTCGGTGGCGATCATGACACCGCGCTCTTTCACGTCGAGCGGACCGACGCGCGAGGCAGGCGGCTTGATCAGCGTGCGCTCCACCGGTGACGGCGACCCGTCGGGCTGGAGCAGCGATACCAGCGCCTCGCCGATTTTCAGTTCGGTGATGACCGTCGCGACATCGACGCCGGGGTTGGCGCGGAATGTCGTAGCGGCAGCCTTTACTGCCGCCTGATCGCGCGGCGTGAACGCGTTGAGCTTGTGCTGGACGCGGTTGTTGAGCTGTCCTGCGACGGTGTCGGGAATGTCGATCGGATTTTGCGTGATGAAGTAAACGCCGACCCCCTTCGACCGGATCAGGCGGACGACCTGTTCGATCTTCTCGAGCAGCGCCTTGGGCGCGTCGTTGAACAGCAGGTGAGCCTCGTCGAAAAAGAAGCACAGCTTCGGTTTGTCGGGGTCGCCGATCTCGGGAAGCGTTTCGAACAGTTCCGACAGCAGCCACAGCAGGAAGGTCGAATAGAGCTTCGGGCTCGCCATCAGCTTGTCGGCGGCCAGGATGTTGACCACGCCGCGTCCGCTGTCGTCCAGTTTGATGAGGTCCATCATGTCGAGCGCGGGCTCACCGAAGAAATGCTCCCCGCCCTGGCTACGCAGCTGCAGCAGCGACCGCTGGATCGTGCCCACCGACTGTTTCGAGATATTACCGTAGGTGACGGTCAGGCTGTCGGCCTGATTCGCACATTCGAACAGCATCGCCTGCAGATCGTCGAGGTCGAGCAGGAGCAGCCCTTCCTTGTCGGCGACGTGGAACGCGATGGTCAGCACACCTTCCTGAACCTCGTTCAGGTCCATGAGCCGCGACAGCAGCAGCGGACCCATTTCGGAAACCGTCGTGCGGATCGGGTGACCCTGTTCGCCGAACAGATCCCAGAACTGTACGGGGTTGTCCTTGTACGCCCAGCCCGTGTCGCCGATCTCTGCGGCACGCGCAGCGAATGTTTCGTGCAGCTTGCCCGTCGGCGATCCCGCCATGGCGAGGCCAGACAGATCGCCCTTCACGTCGGCGACGAAACAGGGGACGCCGGCAGCCGAGAATCCCTCGACGATGCCTTGCAGTGTAACGGTCTTGCCGGTGCCGGTTGCGCCCGCGATCAGGCCGTGCCGGTTCGTGCGCTTCAGGGTCAGCGCCTGCGGATTGGCGCCTCCCGATGCCGCGCCGATGAAAATGCTGCCTTCGTCCGCCATAACGCAAAACCCCCGCCAACCTGTGGTCGACGGGGGTCTAGCGCAATCGTTCGGGGGCCGAAAGCGCCCTTACTTGGTGGTGAGACGCACCGGGACGAACTGCGCGGGACGATTGCCGCGCTGAACCTGAAGCAGCACACTCTGGCGGTTGGCCGTACGCGCTGCCGTGACCTGTGCGCTGACCTCTGCAGCGGTCGTGACGGGGCGCTGGTTGACCGACAGGATGATGTCGCCGCGCTGTATACCCTTTTGCCCGGCATCGCTCGACGGATCGATGGCGGTCACGACGACGCCGCGAACGGGGGTCGTCAGGCTCAGTTGCTGCTGAATCTGCGGGGTCATCGGCGTAACGGCTATGCCAAGCGAATCCTTTGTCGCTTCGCCTGTTGCCTTTTCATCGGCATCGCCCAGTCCCTGGCCCTGCTGGACCTGTGCCGCCAATGCTTCGTCAGATGGCCGCTCGGCGAGCGTCGCGGTCACCGTCTGGCGCTGGCCGTTACGGATCAGCTCGATCGGGATACGCGACCCGACCGGCAGGTTTGCGACGATGAACGACAGGGTCTGATCGGGCGTGACGTCCTTGTTATTGACCTTCACGATGACATCGCCTTGCAGGATGCCTGCCTTGGCAGCGCCCTGTCCGGGTTCGACGCGCGCAACCAGCTCGCCACGATCCTTGGGGAGACCGAGCGATTCGTACACGTCGGGTGACATCGGGTTCAGCTGGATACCCAGATAGCCGCGACGGATCTTCGCACCCGAACGCAGCGAATCGACGATCGGCTTCGCCTGTTCGGCGGGGATCGCGAAACCGATGCCGACATTGCCGCCGGTCGGGGTGAATATCTGCGAATTGATACCGATGACATTGCCGGACGTGTCGAACATCGGGCCGCCCGAATTGCCGCTATTGATGGCGGCGTCGGTCTGGATGAAGCGATCATATGCGCCGCCCTGACCGGTGACGCGGTGGAGTGCCGACACGATCCCCGCGGTGACCGTCGATCCGATGCCGAACGGGTTGCCGATCGCGATGACCCAGTCGCCGACGCGCGACGCCGTGGAATCGCCGAACTTGACGAACGGCAGGTTGGTCGCGTCGATCTTGAGAACCGCGAGGTCGGACGAGGCATCACGACCGACGACGCGGGCGGTATATTCCTTGCGGTCGATCATCGTGACAGTAATCGATTCGACGACTGCGGTCTTCGATCCTGCCGAAATCACGTGGTTGTTCGTCACGATGTATCCGTCGGGCGAGATGATGAAGCCCGAACCCAGCGACTGGCCCTGGCGGGTGACGGGCTTGCCGCCGTTATCGCCCTGGGGAATGCCGAACATTTCGCCGAACGGCGTGCCCGCCAGCGGATTGGCGGGAACAGTAACCTTTTGATTGGTCGAGATATTCACGACCGCTGGCTGAAGCTTTGCGACCATGTCTGCGAAGCTTGCCGGCGCACCGCCACGGGGCACTGTCGCGGCCATCGTGCCGGGTTCGTTTTGGGCCGTTTGCGCAACCGATGGCGTCTGCAGCACCATCGTTGCGGCCGTTCCGCCGATCAACAGGGCTGTGGTCAGGGCATATGCGTAACGCACTAGGGTCTTTCCTCTCGAATTCCGTCGCTTTGGCGATGCCGCGCGACGGCTGAACGTGAATTGAATGGGCTTAGCGGGTGCCGCCGCGAAATTGGCGGAGATAGTCGTTGCTGGGCGACAGGATGATCGAAGACTGGCCGGTCGGGGTTGAACCGTCGGAGCCGAAGGTCCGCTCGTACGACTGCATCGCGCGATAGAAGTCGTAGAAGCCCGGATCCTTGCCGAATGCGGCGGCGTAAACGCCCGCCGCTGCGGCGTCGGCATCGGCCCGGATGATCTGGGCGTTCTTCATACCCTCGGCCTCGATGGTCCGTGCTTCCTGAAAGCGCGCGCTCTTCATCCGCTCATAGGCGGCCTCGAGCGGAGCCCCCTCGGGCGGGTCGGTCTTCTTGATGCGAACATCGACGATCTCCACGCCATATTGGCGTGCCTGCACGTCGAGCGTGCGACGGATGTTCGCCATGATCTGGCCGCGCTCGGGGCTGAGCAGTTCATGATACTGCCGCTTGCCGAGTTCGCTGCGCACGACCGAACCGAGAATCGGTGCGATCTGGTCGGCGACCCGCGTCTCGCTGCCCGCCGCCTTGTACATGCGCAGCGGATCGACGATCCGGTAACGTGCGAAGGCGTCGACGTTCAGGCGATACTGGTCGGTCGACAGCACTTGCTGGCTCTGCATGTCGACGTCGCGGACGCGCTTGTCGATCCAGATGACCTGGTCGAAGAACGGCAGGACCGCGAGCAAGCCCGCTCCCGAGCCACCGAATTGCTGGTTCGGTACATAACGGTTGGCGACCGAGACCGGGCTGCCGAGCCGCAGGATCAGGGCCTGGCGCGTTTCGGGCACCACCTTAACCGTGTTCATCACCAGAAACAGTGCGGCAATCGCAAGGACGCCGAACAACACGGGGTTCCTCAGCAGACGTTCGAGCGCGCTCATTGTGCGGCTCCCTGCGCGTCGGCGGGGGCTCTGCGCAACTCGCGCAGCGGCAAATAGGGCGTTACGCCCGGCGCCTCGACGATCGTCTTGTCGACCTTCGAAAGCACACGTTCCATCGTCTCGTAATACATGCGTCGCCGCGTCACTTCCGGGGCTGCCTTATACTGGACATAGACGCGGTCGAATGCGCCCGCATCACCCTGAGCCTTCTGGATGATCTGCTGGGCATAGGAGCGCGCCTGGTTGATCGACGTCTGCGCTTTTTGCTGTGCAGCCGACACTTCCTTGAACGCATCGACAACCGCTGCGGGCGGATCGGTCTGGCGGATGGCGATACCCTGAATGGTTACGCCGACGCCGTAAGCGTTGAGCAGGGTCTGCATCCGCGCCTGAACCTCTGTGGCGAGCGCGTTGCGGCCCGAACCGATAGCGTCGTTGAGCGTCGTGTTGGCGAGCGCCGCGCGCATCGTGCTCTCGGCCACACTCTTGATCGTGGTGTCCGGCTCGACCGACTGGAACAGATACTGCTCCGGACCGGCGATCTTCCAACGCACATTATATTGCACATCGATGAGGTTCTGGTCGCGTGTCAGAACCAGGCGTTCACCCGCGCCGCCGGGAATCTGCATTTCGCGAATGCTGTCGACGTCGATCGTCTGCACACGGTCGATGGGAGCGGGCAGAGTCATGCTGACACCGGGTTCCAGCGTGTGCGAATACCGACCGAGCCGCGTCACGACGCCGCGCTCGGCGGGCTGGATCTGGTGAAAGCTGGTAAGCACAATCCACAGGCCGGCGAGCGCCACCAGGCCATAGCCGACCCAGCGTACGATGTTGGGGTCGCCTTGCGGGAATTGGCCACGGGCGCCCCTGGCGCGCTTCAGAAGCTCGTCGAGTGCCGACGGACCCTTGCCATTGCCGCGCGGCCGATCGCCCTCGGGCGGCTGGTTCCACGGGTTGCGCGGGCCGTTGCCTTTGCCGCCGCCGCCTGATCCATCGCCCGAACCACCACCGGATCCGCCGGACGAACCGCCACCCCATGGGCCGCCCTCGTTCAACATTGCGGTTCCCCGTCCCCGCAGGGCAGTCAATGCCGCCTGCATATCGCGTATTATTCTCATGGGGTCTTTATAGGGACGGCGCGGACGAATTACAGGGGGTGATGACCAGTCCCGAATCCCTTGCCGCCGCCCTTGTCCCGATTTCGGCCGCGGAAGGACGCGCAGGCCCCCCGCGCTTTGCCGACGGGCGGGCGAGTTTGATCCTCGATGTGACCGGCCTCGACATTGCCGCGCGCAACGCATTGAAGGCCGAGGTGGAGGCCGCACTCATCAATGTACCGGGCGTGGACACCGTGCGGATTGCGCTGACCAGCGAGCGGATCGGCCGCCGCCTGATCGCGGTTGCAAGCGGCAAGGGCGGTGTGGGCAAATCGACCGTCGCGGCGAATCTCGCCATCGCCCTGTCGCGCGCGGGGGCAAAGGTCGGCCTGATCGACGCCGATATTTACGGCCCGTCGCAGCCGCGCCTGATGGGGACCACGGGCGAAAAGCCGACGGCGAAGGACAAAAAGCTCGATCCCGTGCCCACGGCGTTCGGCATTCCGATGCTGTCGATCGGCCATCTGGTGCCGGAGGGGAAAGCGGTCGCATGGCGCGGGCCGATGGCGGGCAATGCGCTGGGGCAGTTGATCGATGCCGACTGGGGCGTGGCCGATGTGATCGTCGTCGACCTGCCGCCGGGGACGGGCGACGTGCAATTGTCGATGATCGCCAAGCACAAGCCCGCTGGGGCGGTGATCGTGTCCACGCCGCAGGATCTGGCGCTGATCGACGCGACCCGTGCGATCGACCTGTTCGACCAGTCGGGGGTGCCGGTGATCGGCATGGTCGAGAACATGAGCGGCTATGCATGCCCGCATTGCGGCGAAGTCAGCGATCCGTTTGGCAGTGGCGGTGCGGAACGGGCGGCGATGGCGATGGACTTGCCGTTCCTCGGGAGAATCCCGCTCGACATCGCGATCCGGACGGCGTCGGATGCGGGAGAACCACCGGCTGCGGGGAACGGCCCGCATGCCGACGCGTTCGCAAAACTAGCCAGGCAGGTTCTCGACTGGCTGAAGGATCACTGACATGCCCCTGACCACAGACGCCGAAATCGCCGAACTGCTCAACGAAACGCGCGTCATCGCGATGGTCGGTGCGTCGGACCGCCCCGACCGGGCAAGCTATGGCGTGATGCAGGCGTTGCAGGATCACGGTTATCGCGTGATGCCGGTCAATCCGCAGATCACCGGCGAGACGATCCATGGCGAGTTCGTGTGGCGCGACCTGGCGCAGATCGGCGAGCCGATCGACATGGTCGATATCTTTCGCCGCTCCGACGCCGCGGGCGAGGCCGTCGATCAGGCGATCGCGGCGGGCGCGAAATCGGTGTGGATGCAGTTGGGCGTGATCGACGAAGCCGCCGCTGCGCGCGTCGAAGCGGCGGGACTGAAGGTCGTGATGGACCGCTGTCCGAAGATCGAGCTTGGGCGGTTGGGGATTCCTCCCATCAAAGCCCCTATCCTTTAGGGGAGGGGTTGGGGTGGGGCTTGTCCCCGACAGCATAGCGCCGGTTCCGGCGGACAGTCCCCACCCCCGACCCAGTTCGGCCTGCCTTGGGTCGTCCGGGGGACGACCTGGGCCGAACTCCTGAAGGGTAGGGGAGAATCAGATCACCGTCTGATCAATCGTTCCGAAGATCGGGTGGTGCCGCGTGTCATCCATCCAGATGCGCACCATGTCGCCTTTTTTCAGGAACGGTGTTTCGGGCTTGCCGTGCAGGATCGTCTCGACCGTCCGCACTTCGGCGATGCAGCTGTAACCCAGCCCGCCTTCGCTGATCGGTGTGCCTGGGCCGCCATCGGACCCACGGTTCGACACCGTGCCCGACCCGACGATCGTTCCCGCGCACAGGTTTCGCGTCTTGGCGAGATGCGCGATCAGTGTGCCGAAGTCGAACGTCATGTCGATACCCGCATTGGCGCGCCCGAACGGCTTGCCGTTGAGATCGACCTTTAGCGCCCCGTGGAGCTTCCCGTCCTGCCAGTGGTCACCCAGCGCATCGGGCGTCACAAAGACGGGTGAAAACGCACTTGCCGGCTTCGACTGGTAGAACCCGAACCCCTTGGCGAGCTCGCCTGGGATAAGATTGCGCAGCGACACGTCGTTGGTCAGCCCCACAAGGCGGATCAGGCCCAGGGCTTCGTCGCGCTTGGTCCCCTGCGGCACGTCGCCGGTGACGACGACGACCTCGCCCTCCATGTCACAGCCCCAGCTTTCGTCGGGCAGCGGAATGGGATCGCGCGGCCCCAGGAAACTGTCGGAACCACCCTGATAGATCAACGGATCGTGCCAGAAGGTGTCGGGCATTTCCGCGGCCCGCGCCTGCCGCACCAGCGCGACGTGGTTCACATAGGCCGAGCCATCCGCCCATTGATAGGCGCGCGGCAAGGGCGATGATGCCTCGCGCTCGTGAAAGCGTTCCTTGGGAATGGCATCATGGTTCAGGTCGGTCGCCAGCGCCTCGAGCGACGGTGCAACGCGATCCCAGTCGTCGAGCGCCGCCTGCAGGGTTGGAACGATGTGCGCCGCGTCGGCGTACCAGGCGAGATCGTCGGAAACGACGACGAGGTGTCCGTCACGCCCGGACTTCAGCGATGCGAGCTTCATGGGCGCAACCCTAACCGGTCATAACCCCCGCAGCAATGTTGCGCACAAAATGGCCGTATTATCGCGCGGCGACCTCGTCGCGCCCGAGCTGGCGGCTGTAGAGCCAGCCGATACCGATCAGGCTGAACCCCAGCGCCACGAACGATCCGATCCGCATCAGCCCCTCCAGCCCCGATGCGTCGAACACGAACACCTTGCCGACCGCGCCTAGCATCAGCACGAGCGAGGCCAGCCGCCAGTCGCGTTGCTGTGTGCGGATGCCCCACAACAGGAAGCCGATGGCGAGTGCGATCGCGAGGATGGAGCGCAGAATATCCTCCGCATCGAACACGCCGGGGACGACCAGCGACGTGCCATGGAATGCCTGCCGCAGCGTTGCCCAGGCAAAGCCAGTGACGAGCAGCATGATAACCGGCTGCATCGTACGTGCCACGCGCGCCGGGACCGTCGTCCACGAGCGTTGCAGCAGCATCGCGCCGACCGCAGCGAGCGCGAACAGCGGCGCAATGAGATTGAGCACCGGCAGCGGGCCGACGTGCTGCGGGGACCAGAGCGGATTGTGCAGGATCAGGCTGTAGACGAACAAATGTGCCGTTCCCGCTGCGATCAGTGCAATCGACGTGCGACGACGCCACGCGACGTCCGTGCCGCGCGCGAATGCGACACCCATCCCGATCAGCAGCGCTTCCCAGAACAGGCGCTGGGCTATGCCGGTGGCAACGAAATCGGTGCCGACGACCGATGCAAAGGTGATGCGGTAAAGGATGTGCGCGGCGACCGCGGCAAATATCCCCGCGATCGTGCCGAGGTACAGGCGATACTGCGCACCCAGTCCCGCCGGTCGTAGGGCAAGCATGGCGACCATTGCGACAGCAGGCGCGACCAGACGCTTCAGCGTTTCCGTGACGCCGATGACCTTCATGTCGATCGCCATGGGAACACCGCCCAAGGATCGCAGCGCGTCGGCTATCCATATACCGGCGGGAACGAGCGCCCAGGCCACGAGCAGGAATACGAAAGCGCCCAGAGTCGCGGTCGGAATCGCGCGCGTTCTGTACGCGGCCGCCAGCGCGACCATCAGCATCGGCGCGACGAGCGGCAGGACCGATGCCGGGACGAGCTGGGCGATCAGGCCGTAAACAAGGATGCCGCCCATGGCGCGCGCAGCGTCGCGAACGGGCTTCAGGCGCGCGAACATGCCGAAGCCGACAAAGATTGCGATGAGCGCCGCCCAGCGGAACAGCGCGTCGATTGTCGGCGGTCGTGAGGCCCCCTTGGCCAGGTGAGCGACCTCGGCGTCGTTGAACGCGGCGAGCAGCATCAGTGCGGCAGCCGCAAACAGAGCGGCGACGCGCTCGATCCGCCTATCGTCCGCGCGCAGCGACAGAAACAGTGTCGCGGCGGCAATCAGGCCGATAGCCACGGCCAGATGCGGTTGCGCGAACAAAAGGATTGCCGATGCCGACGACAGGGTCGCGCCGGTCGCCGCCAGCCAGGCGAAGCGCGCATCCTGATGCCGCTCTACCTTGCGCCACCCGGTCGCTAGCCCAGCTCCCGCGACCGCGGCGGCACCGATCGCGATGAACCCCAGCGCATGCTCGCGCTCGGGCAGGTAGAATTTGAACAGCGGAACGACAAAGATCGCAAAGGCGACGGCGCAGAGTTCGATCGTCCGCTGCAACTGCTTCGGCACGGCCCAGAGCCGCTCGAACAGCGGCCCGGCATGGACGACAGCGAGCAAGGCGCCGACGATCGTGAAATCGACCACAGGCGGCGCGGGCCAGATCGCAAGCAGCAGCACGGAGAGCGCAAGGCTGATCGTCGGCACGATCCCGAAGCCGTTTTCGCGCCGGTTGAGCCATTGCCCCGCCGCCGCCAGCAGGATGAAGAGACCCCAGTTGACGGTCGTGAAGCCGCCGAGCGCCACCATCAGCGCGAGTTGCGCGGCACCCACGATGGCTGCCGCCGACCGGATCAGCGCGGTGCGTGGCCCCTTGATCACGAACAGCGGCACCGCGATGGCAAGCAGGATGACATAGCCGCCGAGCGATAGCGCGCCCAGCACATCGAGCGCGCCCGACGCCATGACGATCCACAGGCTCCACCCCATGCCGCCGACGAGTGCGCCGATCCCCAGCCATGCCCAGCGCTGCATCCGCGACACGCCCGCCATGCCCGCGACGGTCAGGGCCAGGTAGATCGCGAGCAGCGGGACATTGGGCTGCGTACTGCCGACCATCGCCGGTGCCGCAAGTCCGCCCGCAAGGCCCATCAGCGCGCTGGGCATGCCGAACCGGATGCTGAGCGCCAGCGCGCCCGCCGTGACCATCGCAAGAATGACGATCGCGACGACCGGCCCGATAAGGTGATAGACGTTGGCCGCGATCAGGACGGTCGCATACAGCGTGGCGATCCCCGCACCCGAAAGCGTCTGTCGCACGCGCGGATCGTCGACGCGCTCCTCGTAACGCAGTGCCGCTTCGGCGCCCGCGATCAGACCGAACCCGAAAACCGCACCGGCCATAACGCGGACCATGGGCGTCAACAGGCGCATCAGTCCCGCGTCGACGGCATATTTGACGATCAGCACACCCGCGATCGCCAGCGTGATTCCGCCCGCCCAGATCGGCAGGCGACGTCCGAACAGATCCTCGAAGTTAACGCTCCACCCGCGCGATGCCGGTCGCTTTGCGGCGACGGGTTTGTCCGGATTTTCGCCTGTTGCCGCGTTGCTTGTTCCGGATGCCGCCATGGCCATCGCGGGTTCGGGAGGTGCGGGTTCGGGAGAGGGTGGGACGATGGGCGGCGTTTCAACAGCCGCTGTAACAATGTCCGGAACGGTGATTACAGGTTCGAGGGAATCCGGCGGCGCGACGGGGGCGTCAGCGAGTTGGGCTGCCCTTGCGACCGGCTGTCCCTGGTACAGGGGATCGCCCGGTGTCGCCTGCAGGCGCGCGCGAACCGCATCCTCGAGCAGGCGGAGCCGGGTTTCGATCCGGCCCATCCGGCTGCGTGTCTGGAACACGAGAACGAAAACGACCGCAAAGACCAAAGTCTCGATCATGGAACACTTCCCCCCGTCCTGCTCTCATAAAGAGAATTTGTCTGGGGCCTAGGGTTTCCGGTGGCGCGCCTCACAGCCGATGGCGCTGCTCCAGCCGCGCGAGATCGGCCCAGCCAGCGCAAATCGATCACCACCACACTCGATTCTCGCGCCGATAGGGTCGGGAAACGAGTTGGGGGTGGTGCTGCCGGTGAGGATTGAACTCACGACCTCAGCCTTACCAAGGATGCGCTCTACCACTGAGCTACGGCAGCATGACCCGGACGGCGGGTAGGGGCGGGCCTATGAAGAAAGCATGTGGACCCGTCAAGGCGCGGCGGATTATGAGGGGAAATGGCAAAATCCGATCCAGAGGCGCTTGCGGCGGCGCTGCGCGAAAATCTGAAACGTCGCAAGGAACGCATGCGCGCCGCGCAGGCCGGTGGCGACGCAGCACCACCAATCCAGAGCGGCACCGATGAGGAAGGCGACGTCATCGTTCCCGAAGGCGAGAAGCCGGGCGCCTGGGTGAGTATAGGATCGAAAAAGGGCTGACGTTTAGCCGATCGGCGCGCACGCCTCCTCGAGCCATGCTTTCGCATCGCCGTCGAGTTGCGGCCCGACCACCTTCAGAACCCGCGCATGGTAATCGTCGAGCCATGCGCGTTCGTCCGACGTTAGCAAGGTAGTGTCGATCATCGCCCGGTCGATCGGCGCCAGCGTCACGGTATCGAACCCCAGCATCGGTTGGTCACCGCCGGGCAATTCGCGCGGCTCAACGAAGATCAGGTTCTCGATGCGGATGCCGTAATCGCCCTCCTTGTAATAGCCGGGCTCGTTCGACAGCAGCATCCCCGCCGCGAGGGGCTCCTCGGTCCCCGCCTGGCCGCCGCCGGGCTTGGCGATGCGCTGTGGCCCTTCGTGGACCGCGAGGAAACTGCCGACGCCGTGTCCGGTGCCATGGGCATAATCGCACCCGGCAGACCACAGGAATTGCCGCGCGAGCGCATCGAGCTGGCCGCCGCGTGTGCCCGCAGGGAAGATCGCGCGGGCGAGCGCGATGTGACCTTTCAGCACGCGGGTGAAGCGGTCCTTGACCTCGGCCGATGGCGCGCCCGGCCCGACCCACACGGTGCGCGTCACATCGGTTGTGCCGTCGGCGTATTGCCCGCCACTGTCGCACAGATAGACCGACGACGGGTCGATCCGCCGGTCGGTTTCGGCGCTCGCCTTGTAATGCATGATCGCACCGTTCGGCCCGGCGCCGGAGATGGTATCGAAGCTGAGGTCGAGCAGCTTGCCGGTGCCTTCGCGGAACCTCTGCAACTGGTCCGACGCGGAGATTTCGGTCAGTTCGCCTTTCGGCGCCTCGACCGAGATCCAGTGGAGGTAGCGGCTGAGCGCGGCGCCGTCGCGCGCCTGCGCCGAGCGTTGCCCGGCCTGTTCGACGCTGTTCTTGATCGCCTTTGCCAGCACCGCGGGGTCGCGCGCCTCGACGATGTTCGCGCCGCCCTTGGCCAGGGCATCGAAGATCGCGACGACCGCGCGTTCTGGGTCGCTGGCGATCTTCTTGCCGCGGAGCTCGGCAAGCATCGGCGCAAACGCCTCGCGCGGGTGCAGGCGCACACCGTTGCCCAGATGCTGGCGCACCGCATCGTCGATCTTTTCGGGCGCGACGAACAGGTCCGCGGTCGCATCGGCATGCAGGATCGCAAAGCTCAGCGGCACCGGCGTGTGGGTCACGTCGTCGCCGCGCACGTTGAACGTCCAGGCGATCGAATCGAGCGCGGTCATCACCGTCGCATCGAGGCCTTGCGTGGTCAGCCAGTCGGCGATCTCCGCACGCTTGTCCGCAGACGAGCGCCCCGCGAGTTCGGTCGGCTGAACCTTCAGCTTGGCGGGCGACATCGCGGGCTGCCCGCTCCATGCCGCATCGACGGGGTTAATTGTGATCGGCACAAGCTTGCCCTGCTTCGCGGCGAGCGCACTGGCCGTGCTTTCGACCCAGCCCTTGGTGTGTAGCCAAGGATCGTAGCCGATGACCGCCCCTTGCGGGGCATGGTTGCTCAGCCACGCGCCGATGCTCGACTGCGGCACACCGACATAGTCCCAGTGGTCACCATCGACCTGCGTACGCACCTGAATGGTGTAGCGCCCGTCGATGAAGATGCCCGCGCGATCCGCCAGCACGACCGCCGACCCCGCCGATCCGCGAAATCCGGTGAGCCATTCGAGCCGCTTGGCATAGCTGCCGACATATTCGCTCATATGCTCGTCGGTCAGCGGCACGACGAAGCCATCGAGCTTTTGCGAAGCGAGTTCGGCACGCACCGCGCTCAGGCGGCGGGTATAATCGGGCAGGTCAGCGTCGGCCATCAGGCAGCTTTCTTCAGTTCGAGGGTCAGGCCCAGACAGTTGAGCACTTTCATAACGGTCGTGATCGTCGGGTTCCCTTTTGGACCGAATGCCGCATATAATGCCTGTCGGCTGAGGCCGGTCTGGGCCGCGATATCCGCCATACCACGCGCGCGCGCAACGATACCGATGGCATGAATCAGATAGTCCGTGTCGCCACTGTCGAGAGCATCTGCGACCAGCCGCTTCTGCGAATCTTCGGTCCGGAAGTATTTTTCCGCAACGAAGGGAAAGGTTTCGATCGGCATTCAGATATCCTCCGCCTCGCGCTTGGCTCGGTCAATATCACGCACTTGCGTTCGCTTGGTTCCTCCACCCAGCATGAACACGATGACGCGTCCCGAACCATGTAATAAACCCGATATCCCGGTCCGTGTTGAATTCGAAGTTCGCTGACGCCGTCGCCGACCGACTTGTGATCGCCAAAATTCCCAAGCTGGATTCGCGCTATGCGGCGAGCGATCGCTTCAATTGCGATGTCGTCAGCCAAACCGTCGAGCCATTCCGAGAATGCGCCAGTAAACCGGACTTCAAATTTAAATTCCATTTATCGAACCAGTCTGATCATGTCAAATATAAATGACAGCTCAGCATGGTTCACGGCCGCCGGTCGATAAATTCCCGCAGGGCGCCCGTTACGGCATCCGGCTTTTCCCAGGTGATGAAGTGGCCCGCATCGGGCACACGCACGATGTGGAGATCGGCGACCAGATCGTCCAGTCCCTCCAGTTGCGACGGGGTCAGCGCCTTGTCCTTCATGCCCCAGATGACGAGCGTCGGCACCTTGAGAACGGAGAAGGGGCCGTCGAGGAACGCGGGCCGCTCCGGCGTCTCGTCCATCGCGGGGACGATGAGCGACGAGGCGCGATACCAGTTGAGCATCGCCTCGACCGCGCCGGGTTGCGACCATTCGTCGATATAGGCGGCCTTTTCCTCCGGTGTGAAGTCGAGGTCGAAATGCCCCTTGAACGTCTTCTCGAAAAAATTGTCGAGGTCGTTCGAGATATAGGTTTCCATGCCCGGCACGCGGAAGGCGCGGATATATTGCGACGCCTCACGCTGACCCATGTCATCGAACGTCGATTTCTGGAAGACGAAGGGGTGCGGCGCGTTGATGATCGCCAGCCGTTCGATGCGGTCGGGATGGTTCAGCGCCGCCGCCCAGGCGATCGCGCCGCCCCAGTCGTGCCCGACCAGCGTAAACCGCGCGATGCCCAGAGCATCGGCCAGCGCGATCAGGTCGGCGATAGGCTTGTCGTGCGTGTAGTTCTCGACACCCTCGGGCTTCGACGACCGCGCGAACCCGCGTTGGTCGGGCGCGATAACGCGGTAATCGCGCGACAGATCCTCGAGCTGGTGTCGCCACGTCCGTGCGCTTTCCGGGAAACCGTGGAGGAAGAAGATTGCGGGGGCGTCTTCGGGGCCGCCGAGGGTGACGTCTAGGTCCACGCCGGTGGGCAGGGTGAAGCATTGTTTCGTAAGTTCAGCCATCCCGATCTCCGTTCGCCCTAAGCTTGTCGCAGGGCTGTCCTGTTCTTTTCACCGTTAGATCGGAAGGACAGGGCTTCGACAAGCTCAGCCCGAACGGAAATCAGGACGGAGACAGGTTCGGCGTTTCCTAACGCTAGTAGGATCTCTTGCAGTGATCCGGAATGACGAACCGCTGAAAATACGGTTTTGCACGTGTCCGTTCCATTGCTCCCCAATACATTGCAACCGCAACTGGCTCTTTAATGCTCTCGGGCACATGGTAACCGTACATAGGCCATTGGATCGAATAGCCCGGACTTTCGTGCCACGAACGCTGATATTCGGGCAGGAGATAATGATATATCTCCCATCGGATGTTGTTCAAAAGTTCGGCGATATGGCTCAGGTGGTAGATAAAAATGTTATCAGCAAACCATTCGTAGAATGTCTCAAACGCTAGATAGATGGTAGAATCGTCCGCCTCAATCTCTGCAGATTCCAGTAGATCTCGAAGCCGCTTAACGTTCCCTTCCAGCCGACCCAGACTATGTTTTGCGATGTCTCCGCAGATCTTAATGTAAGTCAGACGAGAAACTTTCAGATCGAAGGCCCTATCAATGCTGTGAAGGTTGACGCCTTCGGTAACAAATTCTGTCTCTAACCATTCTGCGAAAGCTTCGACGGCTTGGCTGAGGCCTGAAATATCGTGACCAAGATTAGGCGCAGCGCATACTTGGCGGAGGTGAAACAGGAAGGTTTTGTTTGCTGGGGTCGCGCCGTTGGGAACCACATTGAGCCCCAGCGGCACCGGCTTACCGCTTCGCCCTGTTGTTTGAGATAAGAAATCAGCCAACAAGATTAAGAAGAGTTGGCGATGCTCGCTCGATTTGATCCACAGATTAGAAAGTTCGATTTTCTCTGTTTTTTCAAAAATAGCCCAGTTAACCAAGCCATCAATCATTTCCCAAGCGCTATTGAGAATAATGGCTTCGCGCTCAGACTCGTTCATTCTAGCACTACTTTGGCAGAAGTGTGGAAAGTGCAGTTGCCAGGCATTCCCCGC
>JBDUBD010000004.1:0-58776 GCA_040004295.1 Sphingomonadales bacterium
GGTTGCCCCTGCGGGCAACGAGAATGACGGTGCGCTGTCAGCATCCGACGCTGTATCCGACAACATGGTTACCGAAATGTCTACGGACGCTTCTTTTCGTGCCTGTTCGGCAATGGTTACGAGGCTTTTGGGAAGACCGAATGGGCTGAGGCCCGCCAGTTCGCTCGATGTCGCCGTGATGAATGCTGCGGCAGCGCGTGATGCAGCCTTCATTTCGGGCAGTTTTGCTGCCTGTACACCGTCATCGACTGCGGAATCGTTCGCAGTGACGACCTGAACAACCACAGGCGCGGCGGCAAGCAGTGCGGCAAATGGATTTATCTGAACAGCGGGCGGAGCAACCGGGACTGTTGGCTGGGGTCCGTCGTCTACAGTCGGGTTCGCAGCATCGTCGCCATCCTTGCCAACAGTCGGTGCCACCGTCGGCGAAATGTCCGTGCGTGCCGAACGATCGAGCAAGGCAAGGAGTTCGCTGGCAGGAACCGCCGATTTGTCGGCGCCAGGCATCGTGCCGTCCGGACCGGCCACGGGGCTATCTTCTGCCTCGTTCACCTTTGCATTTTGCATCGCAAATACGGCGGCACCCCCGCTTGCTCCGGCGGACGACTGTGCCTGGGACTTCGGATGCGACGAAGCTGATACGGGGCTCACGCGAAAACTCCTTTTTTGAAGCGCGGCGAACGCGCCGATGCAGCGCGAAGCTCACGCTCGGTGGCTTCACGGCGAGTGGCTTCGGCGTGGACGCGCCCGGTACGATCTTCCTTGAGGCGTGCAGCAATACGTTCCGCGTCGCGCGCGTCACGAACATCGGCAGCCTGGGCGAGCGAATGATCGAGACCCATGCGTGCCCGATCGAGCCGCTCGACCAGTTCGCCCATGCTCTGTAAATCGCTGCCGCTCTGCAGCCCTTCGGCAACATTCACCTGATCGCGGAGTGCGGCAACGCGAAGCGCGACCAGTTCGACGGCGGAATGCGCGGCGTCGGCCTGCGCCAGACGCACGGCAGCGACACGATGTTCCATAGTGCGGAGGCGCAGGATACGCGCGCGACGGGCTGCGGTCTGGTTCATTCGCCGAATGCCGCGATCAGCTGGTCACGCGCGGTCGCGAAATCGACGCGATCGTGGGCGCCCTGGCGGAGGAATGTCAGCATGTTTTCGCGCTGTGCGATGGCGGCGTCCACGACGGGGTCATTGCCGGGGGCATAGGCACCCATCAGCAGCAGGTCGCGATTGTCCTCGTAGGTCGACCAGAGACGGCGAAAATTGGCGGCGGCGGCGGCATGCTGTGGATCGACGACGTCGGTCATTACGCGCGACAGCGACTTGGCGACATCCACCGCGGGAAAAATGCCCTGTTCCGACATCGACCGCGACAGCACGATGTGACCATCGACGATGGCACGTGCCGCGTCGACCACTGGATCCTCGGTATCGCCGCCATCGGCGAGAACGGTATAGGCAGCGGTGATCGATCCCCCGGTACGACGGTCGGCCCCCGCCCGTTCGACAAGCCGCGGGATGAGTCCCAGTGCGGACGGCGGATAGCCCTTCATCGTCGGCGGTTCGCCAAGTGCGAGGCCGATTTCGCGCTGCGCATGGGCAACGCGGGTCAAGCTGTCGATCAACAGGAAGACGCGTTTGCCCTCTGCACGGAAAAATTCGGCGATTGCCGTCGCGCGCATCGCGGCGCGAAGGCGCAGCAGCGGCGGGTGATCGGCGGGAACCGCAACCACGACCGACCGATCGCGGACGTTGCCGGTAAGTTTGGTTTCGACGAAATCGCTGACTTCGCGGCTGCGCTCGCCAATCAGCCCGACGACAACGACATCGCAGTCGGTGCCGGCGAGCATCTGGCCCATCAGGACCGATTTACCGACACCCGAACCGGCGACGATGGCAATACGCTGACCTTCGCCAGCCGACAGCAATGCATTGATCGAACGGACGCCCAAGTCCATCGGGCGGGTGACCCGGGCACGGTCGAGCGGGTTCGAACGACGGCCACCGATCGGCCATGTGAAACGGCTGACAACCGGACGGCGGCCGTCGAGCGGCGCACCATGGGCGTCAATGACCCGACCGAGCAATGCCGAGCCGCACGCAACGAGTGTCGAATTTCCGTCAGGCTCGACGCGGCTGCCCGCGGCAAGTGCGACACCATGGTCGAACGGAACGATCAGGCTGCGGCGCCCCCGGAAACCGACGACTTCGCCCTGCACCTGTTCACCCGACGGAGAAATGACACGTGCCCCTGCCCCCAGCGGCTGCGCGAAGCCTTCGGCTTCCAGCATGATACCGTCGTGCGAGATGAGTGTGCCGACACGACGTGGGCCGAGACCGACGGGCATCGAACCACCGAGCGCCATTTCGGCGCTCTTCATCAGGCGACCGGCCATCATTGTACGGCTCCGGTGCCGAGTGTCGCGCGCAGTGCCTCAAGGTGTAATGAACGGCTATCCTCGATCCAGCCGCTCGAGCAATCGATGCGAAGCGCACCGCGCTCGAGATCGGGATCGGGACGCAGCTCGATCGGGAAATCGATACCGTCGAGCAGCGCCAGATCGTCCGGGTGCAGCCACAGGGTACGGGCAGCGTCCGCCTCACCGATGTGACCGACGGCGCGTTCGATGCGTGACAGCATCCATGTGCGGTCGATGTCCACCTGACCGACGATTTCGGCGACGAGACGCTCGACCGTCATTGCGATCATCGCTGCGAGTTCTTCAGACGATTCGGGTTGCAGCGCGTCCGCAGCGGCCAATAGCGTCGCGAGTGCTTCACGTTCGACGTTGAAGGAAGCGCGCACAGCGCGTTCGCCCTCTGCATAACCCTGGGCAAATACATCATCGACCGTCTCGCCGACGGACTCGCGAACGAAGCGGCTACCCGATGCCTGGACGCGCATCGGACTGAATGCGCTGGCAGGCGCACGGGCATCGACCAGCGAGATACGTGTGATGACCGCCTCAGACATAGTCGTCGTTGGCCTTGCTGCCGCCGAGGTTCAGGTCGCCGCTTTCGGCCATCCGGCGCGCAGTGCCGGCGATTTCCTTCTGTGCGGCCTCCACATCGGCGCGTTTCGCCGGTGCGCTTTCGGCCATTTCGTCGCGGATCGTCTGCGCCGCGCGAACCGACAGGCAGCCGACCATCTTGTCGACCGTTTCCGGCGATGCACCGCGGAGAGCAAGCGTAAGGACGGCCGTATCGACCGAGCGCATCAACGTGCCCATGTTCTTGGTGTCGAGCGCGGACAGGTCGTCGAACACGAACATGTCGTCCTCGATGTCCTGGGCCAGTGCCTTGTCGCGTTTTTTTAAGGCCTTCAGCACGCGCTGATCGGTACCCTTGGCCATCTTCGTCACGATCTTGGCGGCATCGCCGCGTCCGCCGAGCTTGATGCCGGGGCCACCGCTCTCTGCCGGAACATAGGCGTCGAGCAGGTCTTCCAGATCGCGCAGAGCGTGCGCGCTGACATGGCCCAGCGAGGCCGCGCGGTAAATGAGGTCAGACTGCCGATCCTCGCTCAGCGGTGCCAGAGCAGCCGCAGCGATTTCAGGCGTCAGACAGGCGAGCAGCAGTGCGCCAACCTGTGGTTGTTCGGCGTCAAGCGTTGCCGAGATCGCCTCGACCTTCATCCAGCGCAGCTTTTCGAGCACGCCCAGCGACTGCTGCGGCGCGATGTCGGTAAGCAGAGTTTCGGCACGCACGGGACCGAGCGCAGCGGTGAACACCGACCGGACACGCGGTGCGGCATCAAGGCCGAGGCCGGTCATCGCCTTGCTGCGCTCGACGAACATTTCAAGCGCGGCTTCGATATCGGCGGTTGTCGCAGACGCGACGTTCATCATCGCGACGCCGATGCGATGCGCCTCATCCGGGTTGAGCGAACTCAAGATGGATGCTGCTTCATTGTCGCCCAACAGCGTCAAGAGTATCGCTGCTGCGGCATCGCCATCGACCTTGGACGCAAGAGAATAATCAGCCATCGACGCGCTCGCCCATCAGCTGGCGAACGACGGTCGCGGCCTTTGCCGAGTCCTGCTTCACGAAATCGCGGACCAGATTTGCGCGTGTTTCATAGCTTGGCGCTGCCTCGATCATGTCGAGGGTAACCGCCGGACGCGACGGCACGACGCCCAGAAGCTGCTGCTGCAAGGCACGTTCTTCGCTGCTCTGTGCCCCCTTCTTGCGCATCGCCTTCAGGATCGGGCGACCGACGAACAGGAAGGCGAGGAGTGCGGCGAGGATCGCCCCGCCCTGACGCAGGAGTGCCATGAACCAGGGCTTGTCATAAAATGCGATGCTCTCTGCGGGCGCGATTTCGACGAACGGACGTGCCGCGATCGCAACAGTGTCACCGCGCGTCGCGTCGAAGCCGACGGCATTCTTCACGAGGTTTTCCAGCGTCGCGATGTCCTGCGGCGTGCGACCCTTCGCGCCCTTTATATCGCGCAAGGCAACGGCGACGGTCAGGCGACGGAGGCGCCCGGTCGGCTGGCGTGTAACCGAAATCTCGCGGCCCACATCGAACGCGCGGACATAGGTTTCGTCGCTCGAACCCGATGCAGCGGGAGCTGCGGGCGTCTGCGCGGGCGAGGTAACAGTACCGCCCGGCGCCGCAGAGACCTGCGTCGCGAGCGGCGGCTGGTTCGACAGCGCGCCGGGAATGCCGATAGCTGGAGCCGTCGAAGTCGATCCGCTGGTCTTGTTGCCCTCTTCACGACGCAGCGCACGATCGTCCTTGGGATAGCTTTCGCGCGTCGACTGGCTTTCGCTCAGGTCGAGATCGGCATGGATTTCGGCGGTATAATTTTCGGCACCGACCATCGGCGCCAGCATCGACGCAAGGGCACGACGGGCGCGATCCTCTATCTGTGTCTGCATTTCCAGACCGCGGCTGTCGCCGGTTTCGGGCTGAGACAACAACGCGCCGCTCTGATCGACAATCGAAACCTGGTCGGCACTCAGACCGGGCACCGACGACGCGACCAGATGGCCAATCGCGCGGACTTTTGCTTCGCCCAGCGTCCGGCCAGGCTGTAACGTCAGCATGACCGAAGCGGCTGGTGCCGACTGGTCGCGCAGGAACGGACTGGGTTCGGGGGTAGCGAGATGGATACGTGCGCTCTTGACGCTATCGATCGCCTCGATCGTGCGTGCGAGGTCAGCTTCTCGCGCGCTCTTCAAGGTTTCGCCCTCGATGGCGCGGCTGGCGCCCATCGGCAATGCGCCGATCAAGGCGTCACCGGCGGGTGCCGCCTTGGGCAATCCCTGCGACGCGAGAAGCATGCGTGCCTTATAGAAGTCGTCTTCGCCCACTGTGACGGAACCCGTCGAACGATCGACGGCATGCGCGATACCCGCGGACTGGAGTGCATCGGCAACGGCACCCTTGTCGGCATCGGCAAGGCCTTCGAAGACCGGGCGCTGCGTCGGCGACTGGAATGCGTACCAGGCACTTGCGACCAGAACCAATGCGGAAATCGCGCCGATTGCTGGATAGGCGCGCTGTACGGCAGGCTGCGATAATATCTGGCGCATGGGCGCGAGACGCACGCCCATGGGCGCGGCGGTTGCCAGATGCGGCGTTGCGGGAACGAGATCGCTCATATCTTATACCGGCATGTTCATGATGTCGCGATAAGCTCCCAACAGCTTGTTACGGACTTGCAAGGTCGCCTCGAAGCTCAGCGAAGCTTTCTGGCGCGCGAGCATGACGCCCACGATGTCATTGGTGTCGCCACGCTCATAAGAAGCAGCGGCATCGCTTGCCTGTGTCTGCTGTGTGTTCACGGCCTTGACCGCGTCCATCATCGCATCGCCGAAGCCGCCGGTCTCGGCGGCGGGCGCGCCAGCGCTACCCGCCGCGCGTTGCAGCGCGGCGTTCTGGCTCAGCACGTTGTTGCGCAATTGCATCAACGAGGTCGGGTTCACTGCGGTCATAGGTCCACCGGCAAAGAGGTCACGTGCGACATGTCAGGTATTAAGCAAATGACGTGCCAACCGCAGAGTTCTGCCGCCGCCTACGCTCTTCCCGCCCTTCTGCGTACGAGGAGACGCCCGGGTGACGTTTTGCCGACAGGAAACGAAGCCGATTAAAGTTCCTGCGAGGCGACCGTTAAGGCACCCGAGGCCGCTTTCCATTTCTCCGGAGCAGCCCACGGCGCTAACGCCAAGAAAGGACGACAAATGACTGTCATCAATACCAATGTCAGCGCGCTTCGGGCACAGAACGGATCGCGTATGGCTGCTCAAGATCTCTCCACCGCCATGGCTCGCCTGTCGAGCGGCAAGCGCATCAACAGCGCAAAGGACGACGCCGCCGGTCTCGCAATCGCGACCCGCATGGATGCAAACGTCCGTGGCTTCTCGCAGGCCATTCGTAACGCGAACGACGGCATCTCGGTCGCTCAGACGGCTGAAGGCGCACTGTCGGAAACGTCGAACATTCTCGTTCGTATGCGTGAACTGGCCGTGCAGGCTGCAAGTGGTACGCTGACAACGGGCGACCGTACGGCGATCCAGGCTGAAGTTACGCAGCTCACCGCACAGATCGGCGACATCGCAACGCGCACCACGTTCAACGGCACCTCGCTGCTGAACAGCGCATCGACCAGCATCGCGATCCAGACAGGCGTCCAGTCCGGTCAGACCGTCTCGATCACCATCGGTGACATGCAGGCTGCTGCACTTGGCGTTGCCTCGGTCGATCTTTCGACCACGACCGGTGCGGGTACCGCTCTGACCGCGCTCGACACGGCGATCAACAGCGTCGCGACACAGCGTGCAACGCTGGGCGCATTCCAGAGCCGCCTGGACTCGACCGTCAACAATCTGACATCGTCCGTCACCAACCTGTCGGAATCGAAGTCGCGTATCGAAGACACCGATTTCTCGGTTGAATCGACGAAGCTGGCATCAGCACAGATTCTGTCACAGGCATCGACTGCGATGCTCGCCCAGGCGAACCAGAGCCAGCAGAGCGTTCTGAACCTGCTCAAGTAAGCATTGAACAAAATCTGGTCCCGCGCTTCTACTTGAAGCGCGGGACTATTTTCTTTTGGCGAAGTCCGTATTTTACGTTGTTTACACCCCTGGAACGTAACGTGATTTAACCGTTACGTAACTTCCGCAGGGGCTTTCGCCTGTTCACATCTGGTGCGGGCCAGGGGGCTTCCTCGGCCCAGGGGAAAGAAACTAGTGGGCAGCGCATCCAAGCCTGAAATCGTTCAGAAGGAAGATCGCGACTACGTTGTGTTCGATTTGCCGGTTCGCCTGACGGCTGCGGAATTAGCAAAACTGAGCGCGGCGTCGGCAGGAATGCCGCAAGCCGGAAAACCCGCATCTCCGTTTCAAGGGCCTGGTGCACGGGTTGCATCGGCACTCGAACGCGCAATGACACTGATCGATTTGCGAAAGCGTCGTGAACAGGAATTCGGCGCCGATCTGTTCGGTGAGCCTGCGTGGGATATCTTGCTCGACCTCTTTATCCAGCGGATCGAAGGATGCAGGACGAGTGCCACCAGCGCTTCGATCGCATCACGATCACCCACGACGACAGCGTTGCGCTATATTGCCATTCTCGAGAGAAAAGGTCTTCTGACCAAACGTGTTGCCGAACACGACCTCCGTGTTCACTACGTCGAGCTTTCAGACGACGGCTATCGCAGGATGCTCGACCTGCTTTCGGATTGCCCCCGATAGACCGGGATGCGCTAGCCTCTGTTTTCCGGATTTGTCGTGTGGCGAGGCAGCGCGGCAATCGCATGGTCAAGCAGCGCGGCGGAATACGTTGCTGAAGCCTGATCGAGAAGAATCAATGCTTCGATCATCAGGTCCGATGCGCGTATGAGAAGCCTTTCGACATCCACGCTGCCTTTTTTATGCGCCGACATTCGTTCAGGTCTCCCGAAGCACCCGAAAGTTGCACGATATGCTGCCTGATGCACTGCAACAATGTACCATTGCACAAGATTTCAGTCGAACCGGTTTTTATTCATTTAACCATTAAATCGTTTCGGACGCGCACCGTTAAAGAGAGCGATGGCTTATCTCGACCCCAAAAATCATTTCGCCATAGGCGATCGTTTGCGCAACTGGCTTGGTGACAAGGGTCGCGCAGAAGAGGCATCACCATCGAAAGCTAGTTGGCAAGAGCATGTCTACACCGACATCGGCTCCTTCCTGTTCGACAACAAGCTTGATCCGACGCCGGACAATTACGACCTCGCTTATCAATTCCGGGCAGCGTCGAATGCCATCCTGGTTGCAGCAATCCGGGCCGAAATCGACAAGTCCGGTGCGCTGGATGCCGATGCTGCCGAACGGATATTTACGGATACTGCTGGCTCGGTCAGTCCCGACGCCTTGTCGAAATTCGCGCAACAGATCGAGGAACAGGCCAACGACCTGACCACGATTGCGCGACAGTCCGGGCGCGATGCCAGCGATTTCCGGACTGCGCTCGAGAAGGAATGTGCTTCTGGAGCGGAACCGGGTCAGGTGATGGAGCTGACACAAGCAATGGTTGCGCGCACGCGTGCAGCCGAGGCACAACTCCGACTGGCGCAGAAAGAATTGCAGGGGCTGCGCGTCACCCTGGTCGAAGCGCAGCGTGCGGCGGACGTCGATCCACTGACCGAATTGCCGAACCGTCGTGCATTCAAGCGCGAACTCGAGCAGATGATTGTGACAGCGACGCAAAAGGGCATCCCGCTTTCGCTCGCCTTCTGTGACATCGACCATTTCAAGCGGGTCAACGACACCCACGGACATGAAACCGGGGATCGTGTTCTCCGCTATGTCGCTTCGACGCTTGCCCGCGCATTCGAAAAGAATGGCCTTGTGGGCCGTTTCGGCGGAGAGGAATTCGTCGTCGCCCTGCCTGCCATGGCGCTTACTCAGGCAAAGAAGCTGATCGACGAAACGCGCGAAAAGCTTTGCGCACGCCACCTGTACACGTCGGATGAAAAGACCGACATCGGCTGTGTCTCGTTTTCTGCCGGCGTTACCGCATTGACGAGCGGCGACGGTACGACCGAATTGCTGAAGCGCGCGGATGACTCGCTTTACAAAGCCAAGGGTTCCGGCCGGAACTGCGTCGTTATCGGCTGAGTGGAGACAAACGCCTCAGACGATCAGTCGTTTGCGGATCGCTGCCAGCATGGCACCGTCGATGCCGAGCACATCGCGGGCATAATTCGCGGTGCCGCCCCAATCACGGTCAATTGTGACGAATGCTGCTTCGAGATACGCAGCATCCACAGACATTAATCTTGCTATTGCAGCGTCGCTTGCATCTGGCCGCGATCGGCGGATCGATTCAGCCCCCGCTGCGATGCGCGCGGCACTGTTCCCGGCTGTGTTCGTTAGGAGATAGTCGGCCATCACATCGTCTTCGTGCACACCCAGCAACCGGTGCAGCAGAGCAACGGCGAGACCGGTACGATCCTTTCCGGCAAAGCAATGGATAAGGTTTGCACCATCACGACCGACCAGAGACGTGAAGTAATGCCGAAACACAATCTGGAGGTTGGGCCGGTTCGGCATGAAGGTATAGAGGTCGACCATCGCCGCAAACGCGTCGTCCTCGGTCTTCACATCTCGCGCGGCGACAACATGTGCTGCGCCCCCGGCGCCCGCCGTCTCGCCATCGGCAAACAAGACCTGCGCCGCGAACCCCATGCTGCGGGCGCACGGGTAGCGGCGCCGTTCGCTGTCGCCCCGCAGGTCGATAATTGTATCGAGACCGAGTTGGTCGATGCCCGCCAGATCTTCGGCGGTTGCACTATGATGCTGACCGGACCGAAACAGTTTCCCGGACACCAGATGGCCATCGCTCGTGCGATAGCCGCCATAGTCGCGGAAATTATGTATGCCCGTGAAGGGCAACACGCGATCGATCACGGCAGCTGGATTACCGCCGAAAAATCGCGACTGCCATCACCTCGGTCGGCCAATGCCTGATAGCGTTGGGCGGCAAGCGACGCGACGGGCACCGGAGTCGAATTGATCGAAGCCGCCTCAAGCGCGAGGCGCATATCCTTAAGCATCAGCGCGGTTGCAAAGCCGCCCGCGTAATCGCGGTCTGCGGGACTGTCGGGACCAACGCCGGGAACAGGGCAATAGCTCGTCATCGACCAACTTTGCCCTGAAGATACCGATGAGATGTCATAGAATGCCTGCAGGTCGAGACCCAGGTCACGCGCAAGATTGAACGCCTCGGTCGTCACCGCCATCGTCGCACCCAGGATCATGTTGTTGCAGATCTTGGCAGCCTGCCCCGTGCCGTTGGCACCGGCGTGGATCACGGCCTTGCCCATCGCTTCCAGCACCGGCTTTGCGCGTTCGAACGCATCTGCCGAGCCGCCGACCATAAACGTCAACGTGCCACCGGAAGCGGCGGCAATGCCACCCGACACGGGGGCATCGACGGCGAGCAGTCCCTTCGCCATCGCCCGTTCCGCCACCGAACGCGCAGTCGCGACGTCGATCGTCGAGGAATCGATCAGCAGCGTTCCCGGCTTGACGGTCGTCAGCAGCGTCTCGTCATAGACCTGCGCAACATGCTTGCCCGCAGGCAGCATCGTCACGACGACTTCGGCATCGGCAACAGCATCGGCAGCGCTTTCGGCCACAAGACAGCCATTGGCCTTGGCCGCTTCCAGTGCTGCGGCCGACAGATCGAATGCGCGCACGTCATGCCCCGCCTTTGCAAGGTTTGCTGCCATGCCGCCACCCATGTGGCCCAGGCCGATAAATCCGATGGTCGCCATGGTTGTTTATTTCCTAGATGTTTCGCGATTTAGGAAGCCTCGAACCAGGCCCACCCCAAGGCAAAGGATTGTTAGGATTGGGAAAACCCAACCTGCCGTAAGCCAAAACGTCAGCTGCAGCAAAAAACGCCTGTCGTCATATTGAGCATCAAATAACATCGCGATTGCAGCAGTCAGAATGCTCAAGGACACCAAAACGGCCGCAGCGACGACTGTTCGCTTGCTTAAAATGCGGGTTAGAGTCATTTCCCCGTCCAGTTACCGGGCCGTTTTTCGACGAAAGCAGCCATGCCTTCCTTCTGGTCCTCGGTTCCGAAGAGGCCGTGGAACAGTCGTCGTTCGAAGGCGATCCCCTGCCCCAGCGTGGTTTCGAACGCGGCGTTCACCATTTCCTTGTTCGCAATTGCGGCAAGCGGTGCCATCGCCGCGATTGCGGCAGCGGTCTTCATCGCCTCTTCGACAAGGTCGGCGGCAGGGACGACACGCGCCACCAGGCCGCTGCGCTCGGCTTCCTCGGCACCCATCATGCGGCCGGTCAGGCACATCTCCATGGATTTCGCCTTGCCGATCGCGCGCGTCAGACGCTGCGATCCGCCCATGCCCGGCGTCACGCCCAGCTTGATTTCGGGCTGTCCGAACTTGGCATTGTCACCCGCGATGATGAAGTCGGCCATCATCGCGACTTCGCACCCGCCGCCCAGCGCAAAGCCGTTGACCGCAGCGATCCAGGGTTTGCGGGTCGCGGTGACACGTTCCCAACCGGCGAAGAAGTTACTCGCGTACATGTCGGCGAACGACTGGTCGGACATTTCCTTGATGTCGGCGCCTGCTGCGAACGCCTTTTCGCTGCCGGTCAGGACCAGGCAGCGTTGGCCAGGGTCCGCGTCGTACGCCTGGAAGGCGTTCGTCAGATCCAGCAGGGTCTGCGTATTGAGCGCGTTCAGGGCCTGCGGACGATTCAGCGTCACCAACGTCACCGCGTCGCGCGTTTCGACGAGGATGGTTTCAAAGGTCATTATACTGTCCATTCCTGTCCTGCGGGCATCGGGGCGAAGATCGCGTCGATCTCTGCCCCCGACACGTCGGCCTGCCACTTGGGAGAGTTGTCCTTGTCGACGATCAGCGCGCGAACGCCCTCGATGAAGTCGTGCGTGTGGACCACGCGGGCACCGATCGCATATTCCTGACGCATCTCGGCGGCGAAGTCGGGCATCGCGGCGCCCTCGCAAAGCAGGCGTAACGAGACCATCATCGACATTAATGACTTGGTCTGCAGCGTCGCCAGTTCTTTCAGCGCCCAGTCGCCGCCGTCGGCCTCCAGTGCATCCATGATCGTCGCGACGCTGTCTCCAGCAAAAAGCCGATCGATCATGTCGCGGTTTTCCATGACGCGGGCGGGCAGCGGTTCGGTGCTAAACCCGCTCAAAACCCCGGCGAAGTTGACACGGTCCAAAAGCATATTTTTCGCTTTTGAAACAGCGTCTTGAGACATATAGTGCGTCGCAAGACCAAGGGCAAGGCATTCCGCCCCGTCCAGACGTGCGCCGGTCAGCGCCAGGAATTTCCCGACTTGCCCGGGCAAGCGCGGCAGGAACCAGCCGCCGCCGACATCGGGGAACAGGCCGATGCCGGTCTCGGGCATGGCGAAGCGCGTGTTTTCCGTTGCGACCCGATAGGTGCAGGGCAGCGCGATCCCGACGCCGCCGCCCATCACGATACCGTCCATGAAGGCGATCGTCGGCTTTGAATAGGTGAACAGCCGGTGGTTCATCCGGTATTCGGTATGGAAGAAGGTACGGGCCTCGCTGCCATCGCCCTGCCCGCTTTCCGCGAGCATACGGATGTCACCGCCCGCGCAAAAGCCGCGTCCCTCGGCGTGGTCGAAGATGATGGCGGCAATCGCGGAGTCGGTCTCGAAACGGTCAAGTGCGTCGAGGATACCAAGGCACATGTCTGTGGTCAGCGCGTGGATCGCCTTCGGGCGGTTCAGCCGGATGCGACCGAGGTGGCCCTGTGTTTCGATGATGAGGTCGGGGGTCATCTAGCTCCTCTCCCCTTGCGGGAGAGGATAGCGCAGCTTGGCGGCCTGCCGCCTAGCGGAGCTTGGTGAGGGGGGCGGCGCTCCGCGCCGCGCGAGCCAGAGGCTCACCCCCCTCTCCCAACTGCGACTAGGGCCTTTCAGGCCCAAGTCTTCGTATCCCTCTCCCGCAAGGGGAGAGGGGCTGAGTGCGAGGCGCATCATTGCCGCGTCAGCTCCCGGCCCACGATCATCCGCATGACCTGGTTCGTACCCTCCAGGATCGAATGGACGCGCAGGTCGCGCCAGAAGCGTTCGATCGGATAGTCCTGCAGATAGCCATAGCCGCCGAACAATTGTAGCGCGTCGTTCGCGACCTTCGAGCCCGTGTCTGTCGCCAGCCGCTTGGCCATCGCCGCGAACTTGGTCTTGTCGGGCGCATTCGCCGTCACCTTCGCCGCCGCGATGTAGAGCAATGCCCGGGCCGCCTCGAGCTCGGTCGCCATGTCGGCGAGCATGAACTGGGTGTTCTGGAAGTCGGCAATCGCCTTGCCGAACTGCTTGCGGTCCTTGGTATAGGCAATCGCCTCGTCGAGGCAGCGTTGCGCGCCGCCGAGCGAACAGGCGCCGATGTTCAGCCGTCCGCCGTCGAGGCCCATCATCGCGATGCGAAAGCCCTCACCTTCGCCGCCCACGAGGTTTTCGACCGGAACGCGCGCATCCTCGAAGATCACCTGCGCCGTCGGCTGCGAATGCCAGCCGAGCTTTTTCTCGTTCGCACCGAAAGATACGCCCGGCGTATCCTTTTCGATTGCCAGGCATGAAATGCCCTTGGGTCCGTCCTCTCCGGTGCGGACCATCGTCACATACAGGTCGTTGGCGCCGGCACCGCTGATGAACTGTTTCGATCCGTTCAGCACATAATGATCACCGTCACGCCGCGCCGTCGTCTTGAGCGCCGCCGCGTCGGAGCCGCTGCCGGGCTCGGTCAGGCAATAGCTGGCGATACGGTCCATCGTGACCAAGCTGGGCAGATAGCGGTCCTTGACCCCGTCCGAGCCGAAGCGGTCAATCATCCATGACGCCATATTATGGATCGAGATGAATGCACTGGTCGAGGGGCAGCCATAGGCCATGGCCTCCATGATCAGCGCGGATTCAAGCCGCCCGAGGCCGATGCCGCCCGATTCCTCGCTGACATAGATCGACGCGAAACCCAGTTCAGCCGCCGACTTGATCGTGTCGCGCGGAAAGATGTGCTTCTCGTCCCATTCTGCCGCGTGGGGCGTGATCGCATCGGCAGTGAACTTGCGCGCCATGTCCTGGATCGCAAGCTGGTCTTCGTTGAGTTCGAACTGGTTTGTCATGCTGGCGCCCTAACACTCCCTTTCCCACCGGGAAAAGGAAGAACGATCACCCCATCGTCGGGATAACGAACGCGTTTGCGCCATCGCCGACGCCGCCGTCGGGCCAGCGCTGGGTGATGGTCTTGACCTTCGTCCAGAACTTCACGCCCTCCATGCCGTGCTGGTTGGTGTCACCGAAGGCACTGCGCTTCCAGCCACCGAAAGTATGATAGGCGACAGGCACCGGGATCGGCACGTTGATGCCGACCATGCCGACGTTCACGCGCGCCGCGAATTCACGGGCGGCGTGGCCGTTGCGCGTGAAGATCGCGACGCCGTTGCCATATTGGTGATCGCTCGGCAGGCGGAGCGCGGTTTCGAAATCGGGTGCGCGGACGATCTGCAGCACGGGGCCGAAGATCTCTTCCTTGTACGACTGCATGTCGGTGGTGACATGGTCGAACAGGCTCGGCCCGATGAAAAAGCCCTCCTCATGTCCCTGCAGCTTGAAGCCGCGGCCATCGACGACCAGTTCTGCGCCCTCATCGACACCCTTCTGGATCCAGCCCTCGACGCGCGCCTTATGGGCCGCATTCACGACCGGGCCGTAATGCGCCTCCGCATCGGTCGACACGCCGACACGCAGTGCTTCCATCGCCGGGATCATCTTTTCGCGCAGCGCGATTGCCGTCTTTTCGCCGACCGGGACGACCACCGGCAATGCCATGCAACGCTCACCCGCCGAACCGAAGGCCGCACCCGACAGGTCGTTCACGACCTGGTCGAGGTCGGCGTCGGGCATCACGATGCCGTGGTTCTTGGCACCGCCCATCGCCTGGACGCGCTTTCCCGCCGCTACGCCGCGTTGGTACACGTAATGCGCGATGTCCGACGAGCCGACGAAGCTGACGGCGGCAATCGCCGGATGGTCAAGGATCGCATCGACCATTTCCTTGTCGCCATGGACGACCTGGCAGATGCCCTGCGGCAGTCCAGCCTCGAGAAACAGTTCGGCAAGGCGCACCGGCACACTCGGGTCGCGCTCGCTGGGCTTGATGATGAACGCGTTGCCGGTCGCGATCGCCACGCCCGACATCCACAGCGGGATCATCGCCGGGAAGTTGAACGGGGTAATGCCCGCGCCGATGCCGAGCGGCTGGCGCATCGAATAGACGTCGATGCCGGGTCCGGCTCCTTGCGTATATTCGCCCTTAAGAACGTGCGGAATGCCGCAGCAGAATTCGATGACTTCCAGGCCACGCTGGATATCGCCCTTTGAATCCGCGATCACCTTGCCATGTTCGGACGAAAGCAGGTGGGCGAGTTCATCCATGTTCGCTTCGACCAGGCGCTTGAATTCGAACATCACGCGGGCGCGGCGCTGGGGGTTGGTCGCGGCCCAGCCGGGCTGCGCCTTGAGCGCTGCCTGAACGACCGTTTCCAAAACCGCTGCATCGCCCAGACCTACACGCGCCTGAATGGCACCGGTGTTGGGGTTATAGACATCGCCGAAGCGCAACGACGGGGAGACGTTACCGTGGATGAGATGCTCGATCTGGCGCATTTTCTGGAATCCTCATTTTCTGCAGCCGCGATGGCAGCCGTAGGCGACACAGGCAAGTGATGGACTTGCAGCCTGTTCCTGCATATTTGCAGGGCAATGGACTGGGGAAAGCTGCAAATCTTCATCGCTATCGTCCGCGGCGGCAGCTTGGAACGTGCCGCGCGTACATTATCGGTCGATGCCACCACGATAGGGCGACGCCTGCGCGCGCTGGAACGCGACATGCAGACGACGCTGTTCGAACGGTCGCGCGAGGGCATGGTCCCGACGGCGGACGGGCGACAGCTTCTGGCAATCGCCGAGGACATGGAACGCGCCGCTGCCGGCCTCGAAACGCGGCGGAACCACGGCGCGCCTGTGACCGGCGTCGTGCGGGTAAGCACCACCGAGGGGTTCGGTACGCGGTTCGTGGCGCCGCGCATTGCCGATTTCTCCACCGCGTACCCCGGCATCACGCTCGATCTGTTCGCCAACAGCGGGTTTCTCAACCCTTCACGGCGCGAGGCGGATGTCGCGATCCTGCTTGCACAGCCGCGCAAGGGGCCGCTGCGGACTCGGCGGCTGACCGATTACACGCTGGGGCTCTATGCCCCGGCGCACGTGACCGATCACTCGGCCCTTCCCTTCGTCAGCTACATTCCGGATTTCCTATACGCGCCGGAGCTCGATTATCTGTCCGAAGTCGAGCCTAACCGCGCACCGCATCTGCGCAGTTCGAGCATCAATGCACAGGCGCACATGATCGCGGGAGGAGCGGGTATCGGCGTCCTTCCCTGTTTTCTTGCCGATCCCGATCCGGCGCTGGTGCGCATCCGGCCCGAGATCGCCCTTCAGCGCACCTTCTGGCTGGCCGTGCATCAGGAGATTGCGACAATCCCCCGCGTCCGCGCCTTTGTCGACTGGATCGTTGCAATAACAACCGATGCGCAACCGCTGTTGAAAGTAGGCGCTTCCGCATAGGCAGCAGCCGAATAGGCTTATATGAGTCTTTGAACCTAAAGAGATTGCAAATGACACGCACGATTGCCGGACATGACGTAAACCCCATCGGTCTCGGCTGTATGTCGCTCAGCTGGGCCTATGGTACGCCGCCATCACCCGAGGACGGGGCCAAGGTTCTCCATCGCGCCCTCGACCTGGGCTACAATCACCTCGACACCGCGCGGATTTATGGCGTGGGCAAGAACGAGGCGCTGATCGGCGAAACGCTGAAAGGACGTCGCAACGAATTCTTCCTCGCGTCCAAAACCGGCATTTTCGTGGACGGTGACAAGCGCACGATCGACTGTCGGCCAGAAATGATCCGCGGCGCACTAGAAGAGAGCCTCCGGCTGCTTCAGACCGATCATATCGACCTCTATTATCTTCACCGCCGCGATTTCAACACGCCGATCGAAGATTCGGTCGGCGAACTGGCCCGTGCAGTCGAAGCAGGCAAGATCGGCAGCATCGGCCTGTCCGAAATGTCCGCCGACACCCTGCGCAAGGCATCTGCGGTTCATCCGATTGCCGCCATGCAGACCGAGTATTCGCCACAGACGCGCAATCCCGAGATTGCCGTGCTGGAGGCCTGCAAGGATTTGGGAACGACCTTCGTCGCGTTCTCGCCAGTCGGGCGCGGAACGCTGTGCGGGATATTGCGCGACCTCTCGTCACTTCCCGACGGCGATCTCCGCAAAAGCTGGCCGCGGTTCACCGGTGACAATTGGGTGAAGAATCTAACCCTGATCGACGCCTTCGGTACCATTGCGTTGGCTGCGGGCGTCACCTCCGCGCAGCTCGCACTTGGATGGGTGCTTGCGAAGGGCGACCATATCGTCGCGATTCCGGGCACCGCAAACATCGCGCATCTCGAAGAGAATATCGCGCGCGCCGATTGGCGGCCCGATGCCGCGACAATTGCGCGTGTCGATACTCTCATCAACCAGCAAACGGTTGCGGGACCGCGCTATCCGGCGGCGCAGCAGGGTACGATCGACACCGAAGAATTCGCCTGAGCAGACAAAAATCTGCTTATCGCCCTTGACGAAATAATTCTAAGATATATCTTGATTGCATTCAAAGGAGATTGGAATGCGTTTTAATACATCATGTGGCCGGGGACGATCCGGCGTTTTTCCGGCATTTGCGATTGGCTATGCCATGGGGGGGCGCGGCGGTGGACGCCATGGCTGGGGCCATGCGGGCCGCAGCGGCGGGCGTCGTCGCATGTTCGAAGGCAGCGAGCTTCGTCTCGTCCTGCTGAAACTCATCGCCGACCAGCCGCGTCACGGTTACGACCTGATCCGCGCGATCGAGGAACTGACCGGTGGCGCCTATGCCCCCAGCCCCGGCGTCGTTTACCCGTCGATCACCATGCTGCAGGATATGGGCCATATCGCCGAAACCGATACGACCGGAACGCGCAAGGCGTTCTCCGTGACGGATGACGGCACGGCTTATCTGGCCGAACGGGCGACCGAAGTCGCCGAGCTGCTAGCGCGGCTGGAAGCGCTCGCAAAGGAACGCGGTCGTACCGACGGCGTCCCTATCCGTCGCGCCATGGGCAATCTGCGCACGGTTCTGGAACAGCGGCTGTCACGCGACGACACCGATACCGAGCTGATGCACCGCACGGCGGCACTGCTCGACGAGGTCGCACAGAAGATCGAGCGGCTCTGAATGGCGACACGCCTGACGACCCTCAGAAAGCGGCTGGGACTGAAGTTTCAGCCGCAACCCCTTGAGACGAAAGACCAGTATAATGACGACAAGCAGTATCGCGATGGTCCCGACGACGAGCGGCAGCAAATATCTGCAACAGCTGTGCAAGCACTGGGCGCATAACATGACGGTCGAATTCACGCCCGAACGCGGCACAGTGACCTTCCCGCGCGATGCTCGCGGCGCATCATGGCAGGGCGATGGTCTGGTCACGATGACCGCTCACCCCGACACCCTCGAATGCCGGATCGACGCCAGCGAAGCCGCTCAACTCGAAGGGTTGAAGGGCGCACTGGCCCGTCACCTCGACCGCTTTGCCTTTCGCGAGGCTCCGCTGACGTTCGACTGGCAGGACGCCTAGATCACCCGAATGCGCCGGCGGTCCTGAGCTCGCTCAACTGCTGCGCATCATAGCCGAGGTCGGCCAGCAGCACCTCCGTATCCTGGCCGACGCGAGGGGCCGCGACCGGCATTGCCGTTGTGGTTCCCGAATAACGCGGCGCAGGTGCGGGCTGCGTTGCGCCACCCACTGTTACGAACGTTTCGCGCGCCACATTGTGGGGATGCGCGGGCGCCTCGGCCATCGACAGGACCGGAGCAAAGCACACATCCGTGGCCTCCATGACCGCGCACCATTCGTCGCGCGACTTCGACCGGAAGATATCGGTCAGCCTTGCCTTGAGTTCCGGCCAGTTTGCGCGGTAGTGCTGCGTGTCGAATGAAGGGGCATCGGCGACCCCGGCGTGGTGTCGCAGCAACGCATAGAATTGCGGCTCGATCGACCCGATCGAAATCCATTTGCCGTCGGCGCATTCATAAGTGTCGTAAAAGTGCGCCGCTCCATCGAGCATGTTGGTGCCCGGCATGTCGGTGTTCAGACCTGCGGCCAACATGTGCCAGCTCATTCCGGCGAGCAGCGCCGATCCGTCGGTCATCGCGCAATCGATGATCTGTCCCTTCCCACCCATCTTCACCGCGAGCAACGCGCTGACCATGCCGAAGGCGAGCATCATTGCGCCTCCGCCGAAGTCGCCGACATAATTGACCGGCGGCACCGGACGTTCACCCGTCCGCCCGATGGTGTGAAGTACGCCGGACAGGGAAATATAATTGATGTCGTGGCCAGCCGCCTGCGCATAGGGACCGAATTGTCCCCAGCCGGTCATGCGCCCGTAGATCAGCTTCGGATTGTCGGCGAGAAGAACATCCGGCCCCAGCCCCATACGTTCCATGACGCCGGGGCGATATCCTTCGATCAATCCATCGGCACCACGACATAGATCGCGCGCGATAGCGACTCCCTCGGCAGTCTTGGTGTTGAGAACGATCGACTTGCGGTTGCGCGAGAGTGCGTCGCGGGGATCGAGATGTCCGCCGGGCCGTTCGATGCGGATCACTTCGGCGCCGTGATCTGCGAGCATCATGCCGCAAAACGGCCCCGGCCCGATTCCCGCAAACTCGACGATCCTGATTCCGTTCAGCGGTCCGGCCATTAAGTCTCTCCCCGTGCGGGACGCCTTTGCGCGACCGCACGAAGCCCACAAGCCTCAACCGGCAAAATCCATCAGGATTTTCGGGTTGGCTTTGCAGCAGACATCAAAAAATGGTGGGCGTGGCAAGGATTGAACTTGCGACCCCTGCGATGTCAACACAGTGCTCTACCACTGAGCTACACGCCCACACGGGGGTAAGGCGACGCCCCCTAGCGCCCCCTTTTGCGCGGCGCAACCCGCCTAAAGCGAATCTGCGTTCGGGCCTGCAAACAGGCGATCGACCTCGAGCACGAGATCGCGAAGGTGGAACGGCTTCGACAGCACTTTCGCCTGTGGCATCGCCTCGCCGGCGCGCAATGTGACGGCCGAGAAGCCGGTAATGAACATGACGCGCATTTCCGGCGCGATCACCGACACTTTTTGCGCGAGTTCGATCCCGTCCATTTCAGGCATGACGATATCGGTCAGCAGAAGGTCATAGGGCGTGCCGCGTTCGACTTCCTCGAGTGCCGTCGTGCCACGATCGACCGCATGCACAGCATATCCAGAACGCTGGAGCGCCCGTGCAAGATAGTCGCGCATGACATCATCGTCTTCGGCGAGCAGAATACGGATCATCGACGTCCATTGTCCCGACATCGACGCCCAACGGTCGACGTGCCGCGACTATGCCTGCGTCGGTTAAGATTTTCCAGTGTACGGCAGCAACAATCGCGATAATTATCACTGCCATGCATGCGACCTTCGACATTTACGGAAAAGGGAGTCGCCATCCAGTCTGCATTTCGGTGCCCCACGCAGGAAAATCCTATCCCGACGGCGTCGCCGCGCTGCTTGCCATGCCCTTGGCCCGCGCACGTGGAATAGAGGATCGGCATGCCGATTTACTGGCGCAGGAAGCAATCACCCGCAGCCACTGCACGATTATCGCGCGAACGCCACGGCTGCTCATCGACCTCAATCGTGCCGAAAATGACATCGTTCCTGGGACAATAGCCGGTGGTGCGGTTCGGAGCGCCCGCCCCTCTTATCGCGCGCGCGGAGGGTTGGGCCTGATTCCGGACCGCCTTCCCGGCGTCGGCCCACTCTGGCGACAAAGGCCCGACGTATCGACGCTCGCCGAACGCATTGCGACAGTACACCGTCCCTATCACGCAGCACTCGCGGCGATCCTCGCCGCCGCACGTCGGCGTAACGGCTATGCTATCCTTATTGATTTGCATTCGATGCCGCCGCTGAGCGGATCACACGCTGCTGATATCGTGATCGGCGACCTGCATGGCACGTCGTCCGCACCGGAAATCGTCGATGAGGCCCAGACCCTGCTGGAGCGCCACGGACTGCGTGTCGTGCGCAATGTTCCCTATGCGGGCAGCCACATCCTGGAACGGCACTCACAGCCCGCAAATCATATCCACGCCCTGCAGATCGAGGTCGATCGTCGGCTATATCTTGACACGCGGCTCGACACCCCCGGGGCAGGGCTGGCGGGGATGATGAACGTTATCGCGGATCTGGCCGACGCACTGTCGGTGCGCGGCGCGCCCTCCGAACTGGCGATTGCTGCGGAATAAAGCGCCCTGAAAATAAAGAGCCACCGCGTGCAATGCACGCGGTGGCCAGGTTCAGGGAGGAGACACGATACCAGCAAAGCCAGACATCGTGCCAACCGGGCGCGAAAGGGGGGACGCGCCATCCGGTCACACTGAACATAGGACGACTTTATTTGGTATTCAAGGCACCACAGGCCATCAGATCAAGCAGTTGCCGGACCCGGTACGCGCCCCTGACTCATCTGCCGACCAAAGATCTCACGCATCAGCGGCAGCGAGAACAGATGTGCGTGAATCAACGGCAACATGCCCGACTGCATCATCTTGCGCAGAACATCGCCGCGAAGGTCGCGCAGCTTCGTTTCGTCGATCATCTGGAATCCGCGATAGATGAACGGTTGCTCCTGGCCATCGATCTGGATCGAAACCTCGCCCTCCATCAGCAGGTTATGCTCCTTGAGTTCGGTCATGAACTGCCCGGTCTTCATACCGGACTGTTCGAACTCTTCGCAGAATCCCATGATCCGCGTAATCGCCGGGGTCGTCTGCCCCTCGATGAACAATTCTTCGCCCGTTTCGAAATTCCCGATGACATTGCTCGTCGGGTCGAAGCACAGCGACAGGTCGTCGGAATCGGGACGAAGCTTCGCGAGCAGGAACGGGTAGCGGCGGATATAGGCAGGCAGATAAACAGGATCGGAGATTTTGTTGTCCTCACCGACGAAGGTGTTCACGCCCTCGTTCAAACCCATCAGTGCCAACGGCACGGGGTTATCGCCTGCGGAAAACACGATGGGGTAATGACGCTGAACCATCGAAAACTCGTCGACCGTCACGGGAATGGCGTGCTGGCCAACCAGGAAACCAACGTCTGACATTTCCGCTACGCGCCATGTCGCATGATCGACCGACGAAAGCGGCTGTAGGTCGTTGTACAGGATCGGCAGGTTTGCGTTCTGGGGGGCCTGGCTGGCCATTCGTTCTCTCCGGGAATGTCAGGAAAAGTTGCGCAGCGCCCTATGGCGACGCGCGCGGCAACGCAAGGTCAGAGCAATTTGCCGGGGTTCATGATCCCGAGAGGATCGAGTCCCGCCTTGATCGCACGCAGTGTGCCCATGCGCACCGGATCGGACAGGCGGGCGAGTTCGTCGCGTTTCATCTGGCCGATGCCATGCTCGGCGGAGATGGATCCGCCCGCTGCCGTCACCAGATCGTGCACCATCCTGCTGGCTGCACTCCCTTCCTCGCGCCGCCATTCGTCGGCCTCCGCACCCTCGGGTGCGCGGACATGGAAATGCACATTCCCATCGCCCAGATGCCCGAAGGCGCTGGCGGTTGTTCCGGGAAAAGCCGTTTCGATTTCGCGCGCGGCTTCGACCATGAAGCGCGGCATGGCAGAGACCGGCACCGAAATGTCGTGCTGCATCGCCGGTCCCGACGCGCGCTCGGCCTCCGAAATCGATTCGCGCAAATGCCAGAATGCGTTGGCTTGCGCCTCACTCGTGGCGATGGCGGCATCGCGGAGTTGCCCCGCAGAATAACCGTCTGCGATCAACGCTTCGAGCTTCGCCTCGGCTTCCGACGCTGCAACGAGTTCGACCAGCACCATCCAGGGATACGTTCCATCCAATGCCGGGCGCGTTCCCGGGATATGTTTCAGGACTAGAGCCATCGTCCCCGCAGGTACAATTTCAAAACTTTCGATGCCGTCGCTTCTGCGCTCGAATGCCCGAAGCAGCGCAAGTGCCGCCTGCGGATCGTCGACGCCGATCCAGGCGACCGCACGGTCGCCGATGGCGGGGACGAGCTTCACCGTCGCCGCAGTCACGACCCCCAGTGTCCCCTCCGACCCGATCAGCAATTCGTTGAGGTCGTAACCGCGGTTGTCCTTCTTGAGGGCGTCGAGCCCATTCCAGATTCCCCCTGCCCCCGCAGCGCTTGGCGGCAACACTGCCTCGATGCCCAATACGAGCGCCCGCATGGTCCCGAATCGCAGAACCTGGGTGCCACCCGCGTTGGTCGAGACCAGTCCGCCAACCGTTGCCGACCCTTTCGCTGCAAGGCTCAGCGGGAAGCGCATCCCCAGGGCTGCTGCTGCTTCGTGCAGGTTGGAGAGGATGACCCCGGCCTCGACGACCGCGATTCCGGCTTCCGGATCGAGCCTGCGGATGCGGTTCATCCGACGTAGCGAAAGAATGACCGATTTTCCGCTGTCATCGGGTGTCCCGCCCCCGACCATGCCGGTGTTTCCGCCCTGTGGCACAAGCGAAACCGCATGCTCTGCGGCGAGTGCTACAATCTGAGCTACTTCCACCGTCGATTGGGGCGCGAGTATCGCCGATGCGCGACCGTGATATCGACCACGCCAGTCGCTGAGCCATGGCGCAATGTCCCCAGGCGCGGTGATGACACCTTTTTCGCCAAGCAGCGCGCGCGCCGCATTCGTCATCTTATCGACTTCTACACCGCCCAAGATTAATCGCCTGTTCAACCCATGGGATGCAACGCTGATACCGAATGAGAATATCTGCGTGACGATCCTTGCCTACGTACTCATCGGTGTTGCGACAAGCGCGGCAGCGACAACTGCGACTGCGCCCGCTGCGTCGGAAGCACGGGTCGTGTTCGCGCAACTCTTGATTCAGCGGCGTGTGATCGTCCGGGTTCCGGCGATGACCACGCGTGCGCCGCCAGTTCCGATGCCGCGTCCAATGCAATGGAAAGAGATCAAGGGGCCTAAGTGCCTGACGATCGATCAGCTTGCGGGAGCCGCGATAACGAGGGCCGACACGGTGGACCTATACCTGCGCGGTGGTCGCCGGTTGCGTGCCCAGCTTGACGACGAATGCCCCTCTCTCGACTATTACGGCGGTTTCTACATCGCCCCGACCAAGGATGGTCGCGTGTGTGGCGGCAGAGACACGATTCACACTCGATCGGGCGGAAAATGCCAGATTGACCGGTTTCGCGAGCTTGTGCCGACAAAATAGCGGCTTTTTCTTGACTTTCGCCGGGCCGCGATCACAGCGCGCGGCATGAGTTTTGCCGACCTTGGACTATCCGACGAACTGCTGCGCGCGGTAAACGAAAGCGGCTACACCGATCCTACGCCGATCCAGAAGCAGGCCATTCCGAGCGTGCTGATGATGCGCGACCTGATTGGCATCGCGCAAACCGGCACCGGCAAGACGGCGTCCTTCGTGCTGCCGATGATCGACATCCTTGCCGAGGGGCGAGCCCGGGCGCGCATGCCCCGCTCGCTGATCCTGGAGCCGACGCGCGAACTTGCAGCACAGGTTGCCGAGAATTTCGAGAAGTACGGCAAATATCACAAGCTCTCCATGGCCCTGCTGATCGGCGGCGTTCAGATGGGTGACCAGGTCAAGGCCCTTGAAAAGGGCGTCGATGTGCTGATCGCGACACCGGGGCGCCTGATGGACCTGTTCGGGCGCGGCAAGATCATGCTCAACGGGTGTTCGCTGCTCGTCATCGATGAGGCGGACCGGATGCTCGACATGGGGTTCATTCCCGATATCGAGGAAATCTGTACCAAGCTGCCGACCAATCGCCAGACGTTGCTGTTCTCGGCAACCATGCCGCCGGTAATCAAGAAGCTGGCGGACAAGTTCCTGTCGAACCCCAAGCAGATCGAGGTTGCGCGTCCGGCCAGTACGAACCTGCAGATCGAGGCTCGGATCGTCGAATGCACGTCGCGCACCAAGAAGGATGTGCTGATCGATCTGCTCCGCGCCGAAGACATGCGGACCGCGATCATCTTTTCGAACCGCAAGACAACGGTGCGCGAGCTGTCGCAAAGCCTGACCCGCGCGGGTTTCAAGGCGGGCCAGATCCAGGGCGACATGGACCAGAGCGAGCGGATCCGCGAACTCGACCGGTTCAAGAATGGCGACATCTCCGTGCTGGTCGCATCCGACGTCGCCGCACGCGGTCTGGACGTAAAGGGCGTCAGCCATGTCTTCAATTTCGACGTGCCCTGGCATCCCGATGACTATGTCCACCGGATCGGTCGGACCGGTCGCGCGGGCGCAACGGGCAAGGCGTTCACGCTCGCGACGCCGGACGATGCCGAAGCCATCGCCAATATCGAGAAGCTGACCGGCACGAAGATCGAGCGCTTTGCCCCCGAGGGCAAAGCTGCGGCTTCGTCTGAGCCTGGCGAGGAAAAGCCGAAGCGGGCATCGCGCGCAAAGGCCGAATCCAAAGCCGTACCGGTCGCCCGTGAAAAGGCACCGCCAAAAGCAGAAGCGGCGCCACGCCCCGAGCGTGCGCCGAAACCGGCACCCGCCCCATCGTCACGTCATGACGACGAGGACGATGATGGCTGGAACGGTCCGCTGCCGGACTTCCTCGGCGTCAAGTTGGGCAGCTGATTCGCGCCGAACAAATGGCGGAAATCCGCCAAGAATACGCTGCTACGTTCGCTACGTTCACGGGGTACACAGGTTTAGTGCGAACTTAAGGCGCCTAAGTCTTTGGAATCCTGCCATAGCGCGACCAAAGGGCGGCAGAAAATCCAAGCAAAACCTGCATGGTGTGGCGAAATCGGTATCAAACGCGGTCAAAGAGCACCGGGCACCGGAATGCCCTGTCTCCACCATGGCAAAATGCGCCCATGTAGGACAGTCGGTCAGGCGGCGGCGCGGTTTATCGTATTCGCCTGCATCATCGCAACGAACGGAAGGACTTCGTCTTCTGCATCGCGACCCACGAACACACTCGCGCTGTTCTGAACGAACGCACGGCTTTCGTCTGCACTTACCCGCGCGCGCATGGCGCGTTCACTCATCATTGCTTCGGGATCGACCGCTTCATCGAACTTCACGCCGAAACAATTGTTCTTCGCCCATGCGATACGCCCGGCAATCCGACCTAGATGGCGAATATACAGCGTGACATGCCCCGAAAGCTCGGTGCCCATCGGTGCCACGACCATCAGGCCACCGGCAGAAATGTTGATGACGCGGACCCAGACCTTCGTGTCGAGGTCGTCGGCAGAAACCTCAGCGCGGAGCACGACGCTGTAGCGCTTTTCGCTGGCAGCGTAACCGGCAGCTTCGGGCAGATCGGGCGATCTCACCAGCTTCATCATCGTTCATGTCCCCCTGCAACGCGGCGAAAGCCGGTTGCACTCAACACGGTTATCGGCGCGGCAAGCATAAACTTTAGTTATTCCGGTCGGAATTTGTCGATGTCGAAACCACCGCTTACTCGCTAACAACCCCCCATGCCTTTTCTCCCGACACTTTGGCGCACCGAGGCGCGCGCGTTGCTCGCGCTCGCGATGCCGTTAATTCTAGGCAATCTGGCGCAGTCGATGATCTATGCGACCGACCTGGTGCTACTGGGACGGTTGAGCGCCGATGCGCTTGCCGCAGGGTCTCTGGCGGTCAACATCTATGGTCCGTTCCTGATGTTCGCGACCGGGCTTTTGTCGGCGTTGGCGCCGATGATCGCGACCGAGCGTGGCCGCAAGAAGCATTCGGTGCGCGATATACGGCGTTCCGTTCGGCAGGGTCTGTGGGTTGGTGCCGTCCTGACTGTGCCAAGTTGGCTGATCCTGTGGCATGGCGAGCGAGTCCTGCTCGCTTTCGGACAGGATCCCGTGCTGGCGGCACAGGGTGGCCTGTTCCTGCAAATCGTAATGTGGAGCCTACCCGCCTATTTCGTTCACCTTGCGCTGCGGTTCTACATCTCGGCAATGGAGCGGGCGTTCGTGGTATTCCTCGTGCTGTTCGCGACGGTGATCGTAAACGGGGTGGCGAGTTGGGCCTTGATCTTCGGACATCTCGGCCTGCCAGCCATGGGCTTTTCGGGAGCACCACTGGGCAGCCTCATTTCGACGATCTTCCTGTGTCTGGGGCTGACGGCAGCTGTGGTGACCAGCAAGCATTTCCGCCGTTACCGCCTGTTCGGGCGCTGGTGGCATGCCGACTGGCCGCGCTTTGCGGCAATCTGGAAGCTCGGCCTGCCGATCGGGATCATGATTCTGCTCGAAATGAGCGTGTTCAATGCCGCCGTGTTCGTGATGGGGCTGATCGACCGCACCTCGCTTGCCGCCCATGCCATCGCGATCCAGATCGCCGCATTCGCATTCATGGTGCCGATGGGCGTCGGACAGGCTGCAACGGTACGCGTCGGTCTGGGCGTCGGGGCCGGGGACCGGGGCCTGATCACGCGCGCGGGCTGGCTGGCGTTTATCATCGGTGTCGGGTTCATGTGCGCGACAGCGCTCACGCTGTTGCTCTTTCCGCGTGCCTTGGTTGGCATCTTCCTCGATCTGGCCGACCCTGCGAACACCGCCATCGTCGCGACGGCGGTGTCGTTCCTCGCTGTCGCCGCATTGTTTCAGATCGTCGATGGGGCGCAGGTCATGGGCGCAGGCGTTTTGCGTGGCTTGCATGATACCCGCTGGCCCATGATCTATGCTGCCATCGGTTATTGGGTAGTCGGCCTGGGTATCGGCCTGACCCTGGCATTCCCGTTGAATATGCGCGGCGTCGGCATCTGGCTGGGGCTGGCGAGCGGACTAGCCGTAGTCGCCGGGCTGGTGCTGTGGCGGTGGGTCAATCGTGAACGGTTGGGTCTCGTACGGGACACGCATTAAACAAGGTCGGAAACGCTCATTTCGATGCTCCATTATAGCGAGCGCGAAACGCTTTCGCCCAATCACCCACGGCACCCTTGACGATCGCGCCTCGCAATTCGGCCATGACCTGTTGGTAGAACCAAAGATTATGTTCGGTCATCAGCATCGCGCCGAGCATCTCACCTGACCGCACCAAGTGGTGCAGGTACGACTTGCTCCATGCAGCGACAGGCGATTCCGGATCAAGCGGCGTCAGGTCTTCAGCGAACTTCGCGTTGCGGATATTGATGGGGCCGTCCCAGGTGAACGCTTGGCCGTTACGACCCGACCGTGTCGGCAGGACGCAATCGAACATGTCGATGCCACGCTCCACTGCCCCGACAATATCATCAGGCTTGCCGACTCCCATCAGATAGCGGGGTTTATCGGCGGGGAGCATCGGCACGGCGAAATCGAGAACGCGGAACATCTCTGCCTGCCCCTCGCCCACCGCCAGGCCACCGAGGGCATAGCCGTCGAAACCGATCTCGGTAAGCGCCGCGGTCGATGCCAGGCGCAGATCCTCGAACATCGACCCCTGTTGGATGCCGAACAGGGAGGCACTGTTGGTTAGCGCTCTGCGCGAGCGCGCCGCCCAGCGCATCGATCGCTCCATCGATGCTTTGGCCACCTCATGTGTCGCGGGAAACGGCGTGCATTCGTCGAAAGCCATAACGATGTCGGCGCCGATCTGCGCCTGGATTTCCATCGAACGTTCGGGACTAAGCATGTGCCGTGATCCGTCGAGGTGCGACTTGAACGCGACGCCCTCTTCGCTCTTGGTCGTCAGGTCGCCGAGCGACATGACCTGATACCCGCCGCTGTCGGTCAGGATCGGCCGGTCCCAGCGCATCCATTCATGCAGTCCGCCCAACTTCGCCAGACGCTCAGCCCCGGGGCGCAGCATCAGGTGATATGTGTTGCCGAGGATGATGTCTGCGCCCGCCGTGTGCACGTCGGCGGGTTTCATGCCCTTGACCGTGCCCGCCGTACCTACAGGCATGAACGCGGGCGTACGAATGTCGCCACGCGGTGTCGTGATCGTGCCTGTGCGGGCAAGTCCGTCGGTCGCAGCGATAGAAAAAGACAAAGGTGAAGCCATTGGCGCGCCGTCGATCTGCGAACGGCCTATGTCAATATCGACCGGTCTTCAGGGACGGAGTTCGACGCGCTTCTTGGCGCTGCCAGCGGGATTGTTCGCCGCGACCTCAACCCCCTTGCCCAGGTTCATGATTGGCTTGTCCGCGATGATCCGCGTCGAACTGGGCGCATCTTCATAGCCGAGCACCCAGACGACCAGCACCTTGACCAGCGACTTCGGCTGCGGTTCGACGTTGCGGACATTCTGCGCAATGCCAGGCTGGCCCACGACCAGCAACAGGAAGAAGGCCAGCACCCTCACGGCTTCTCGTCTTCCAAGCCGAAGATCGCTGACGCGGCGATGCTGACCAACAGTGAGAGCGCGATGACCAGAGCCAATGCCTGCGCCAGCAATTGTTCGACCAGCTTGCCGAAATAGAACCCCATGCCGAGCATCTGAACGGCAACACCAAGCCTGAGCCGAATGCTTGCGTAGACCGACAGGATCGCAAAGAAAGCACACGCAATCGTGACCAGCAGGAATCGGTCGGACAATGCGCGGCGCGCACGTTCGCGGGCGAGTATCCCGAGCCCTACGAGCACGGCGACCGCGATCGAGGACAGGTCGGTCGACAGCTCCCCTAATACTTTCGCCGCCTCGTGCAGGTCGGCTGAAGACGCAGATTCACCGGGCGAAATGATGCGCCAGCCGAAGATCGCCGGAGCAATGCCCACGATCAGCACAGGGAGGATGGCAACAAACGAGACGCGGGTCATTCGCGCGCGAAACACACCCGCAACCCTTGCCCTGAATGTACCGCGCCCCCGCTTCGCCATCTGGTAAGCGTATCAGCCCGAATTCAGGGCAGCAACAGACTCGCGTCGCCGTAGCTGTAGAAGCGATATTCCGATGCGATTGCATGCGCGTAGGCGGCGCGCATCCGATCGGTTCCCATCAGCGCCGACACCAGCATGAACAGGGTCGACTTCGGCAGGTGGAAGTTGGTGATCAGCCCGCCGACGGCTCTGAACCGATATCCGGGGGTAATGAAAATCGCCGTGTCGCCTTCGAATGGCTCAATCATGCCATCTTCGCGGGCGGCGCTTTCGAGCAGCCGCAGCGAGGTCGTACCGGCGGCGATGATGCGCCCGCCGTTCGCCCGCACCGCGTTGAGCCGTGCAGCGGTCTCCGCGTCTATCTGCCCCCATTCGGCGTGCATGACATGATCGTCGGTATCGTCAGCCTTAACCGGCAGGAACGTGCCCGCCCCCACGTGAAGCGTCAGCGTTTCACGCACGACGCCAACTGCATCGAGCGCGGCAAGCAGGGCCGGCGTGAAATGCAGGGACGCTGTCGGTGCGGCGACGGCGCCCTCGCGTGTCGCGAACATGGTTTGATAATCATGAGCATCGCGCACATCGACCGCGCGCTTGCTGGCGATGTAAGGGGGCAACGGCATTATACCGGCGCGCGACAATTGCACTTCGACGGGGGCATCATCGGTAAAGGTCAGGAGCGCGCTGCCATCCGGTGCCCGTTCGGTTGCGACCGTTGTCACACCATGGCCGAAATCGATCATATCCCCGTCGCGGACCCGGCGGGCATTCTTCAGGAAGGCGCGCCAGGCATAAGGCCCTTCGCGCTTGTGCAGGGTCGCGCCGATGGAGGCATCGCCGCGTTTACCATGCAACTGCGCCGGGATGACCCGCGTGTCGTTGAAGACGATGCAGTCGCCAGCACGCAGAAACTGCGGAAGGTCCCGGATGCCGCGATCCTGCATTCCGCCCGTATCGACCACCAGCATTCGCGCCGCATCGCGCGGCGCCACCGGGCGCAACGCGATGCGGTCTTCGGGAAGGTCGAAGTCGAAAAGATCGACGCGCACTATTTTCCCGGGGGTGGCGGTGTCGTCGTAGCGGGTGTTGCAGGTGCCGCAGCGGGTGGCGGCGTCGTTACCGAGACCATCGGCAGCGGCACCTTCGGCGCATTGGGGCCATCCGCCTCGATCCAGGCCTTGACTATCTTCGCCGGGTTCGCGGGCGGCTCGCCCCGCTCGATGGCATCGACAAAATTCATGCCGCTCACCGCGCGTCCGAACGCCGTATAGGTATTATCGAGCCTGAATACGGGCATGAACGTGATGAAGAACTGGCTGTTGGCACTGTTGGGGTCGGTGGCGCGCGCCATCGACGCCGTGCCACGCAGATGCGGCATGTCGTTGAATTCAGACTTCAAATCGGGAAGAGACGAACCGCCCTGCCCGGTACCCTGGGGGTCGCCGGTCTGTGCCATGAAACCGTCGATAACGCGGTGAAACAACAGGCCATCGTAGAATCCCGCGCGGGTCAGCGTCTTGATCCGCGCGACGTGGTTGGGGGCCTTGTCCGGGCGAAGCTGGACGACGACCTCACCACCCGTCGACAACTGGATATGCCAAAGATTGTCGGGCGTGGCCGCGGGTTCGGGCACGACGACCGGCGTTACCGGTACGGGATCCTTCTTCTTGGCGAACGCAGGGCTGGCGACGGCGAGAACGGCCATCAGCGCGGTCAGAAACTTCATTGAAATCCGGTCTCCAGTGTTTGGATGGCCCCTAGCATCCCGAAGTGAGCGGCGGCTGAACGTCAGCTTCCCTTGCGTCCTATCTGTTCCACGCGAGCGACAACCTCTTTCGCGACAGTCTGTGGCACGAATTTGTCGATAGCGCCGCCATACATGGCGATTTCCTTGACCAGGCGCGAGGCAATTGGCTGCAGCGCGACATCGGCCATCAGGAAGACGGTCTCGATACGGTTGTTAAGCTGCTGGTTCATCCCCGCCATCTGATACTCATATTCGAAGTCGGCGACGGCACGCAGGCCACGCACAATCATGCTCGCGCCCTGTGCCTCGGCGAAATCCATCAGCAGCGAGTCGAATTCGACGACGCCCACCCCCTCGATATCGGCGGTTTCGCGCCTGACCATCGTCATGCGCTCTTCGGTTGTGAACATCGGCGATTTCGACGGGTTGGTCGTAACCCCGATCACCAGCCGGTCGACCAGCTTTGCCCCGCGCCGGATGATGTCCATGTGTCCGCGCGTGACGGGGTCGAACGTACCTGGATAAACCCCAATTCTCATCGGTCACGCTCCACGGCATAATGCGCAATCGCGCGAAGGAGATCGGCTTCGGCCCCGAACTGGTGAAGATGGCTGATCGCCTGATCGACCAGCATGGCCGCCTGCGCCCGCGCCCGCTCCACACCCAGCAGCGAAAGGAATGTCGCCTTGCCCTTGGCAGCGTCCTTGTGGAGCGCCTTGCCGGCGAGTTCCTCGTTGCCCTCGACATCCAATATGTCGTCGGCGATCTGGAACGCGAGGCCGACGTCGCGGGCATAGCCACGCAGCGATGCCCGCCCCTCGGGGGGCAAACGGCCCATGATCGCGCCGGCTTCGACCGAAAAGGCGATAAGGGCGCCAGTCTTCATCGCCTGCAAGCGGGTGACGGCCTGCAGATCGAAATCGGAGCTTTCGGCGGCGATGTCCATCATCTGCCCGCCAGCCATGCCGCCCGGCCCCGATGCCCGCGCCAACCCGTCGATCAGTTCAAGACGCACAAACGGGTCCGAATGCGTTTCACCATCGGACAGCAGTTCGAACGCAAGTGCGTGGAGCGAATCACCGGCGAGCACTGCGATCGCCTCTCCGAACACCTTGTGCACAGTCGGCTTGCCGCGCCGCATGTCGTCATCATCCATGCACGGCAGGTCGTCATGGATCAGCGAATAGACGTGAATCGCCTCGATGGCACAGCCGACGCGCAGGGCAGTATCGCGATCGACGTTGAACAGGCTGGCAGCGGCCACAACGAGCAACGGGCGCATCCGCTTGCCGCCGCCGATGCTCGCATGGCGCATCGCCTCATACAGCGGGCCGCGTGCATCCTTCGGCACGGCAAGGAAGCGATCGAAGAGTCGATCGACATCGCGTGCAATGTCGGACAGCGCGACGGACAGGATTGGCGCAACCTCCCCCACCCGCGTTCTAACTGCCGTCGAAGGGGCGAACACCGGTCGGCGTGCCGTCGGCACCGAGCACGATCTTGTCGATCTTTTCCTGCGCCGATTTTAGACGCTCTTCGCACTGGCCCCGCAATTGCGAGCCTTCCGTGTAGAGCGCGATCGAGTCCTCGAGACTAGCCTCGCCGCTTTCGAGGCGATGGACGATGTTCTCGAGGCGCTTGAGCGCGTCTTCGAACGACAGGGTGGAAAGGTCTTCAGCCACGGATTGCGCTTGTGACGAGGGGGCGCACGGGGGTCAAGCCGCTGCCTTCGCGCGCTCCTCCGCAACCAGGTCCTTGCGGCTGAGCTTACCGACCAAAGTCTTGGGCAATTCGGCACGGACATCGACGGCGGCAACCCGCTCATGCTTGCCGAGTTGCGGGTTGAGCCAGGCTTTCAGGGCTTCGCCCGTCACGTCCGCGCCCTCGTTCAGCGTCACGAACGCCTTGGGCATTTCGCCGTGATAGACATCGGGAATACCGATAACGATCGCCTCCTTGACGCCGGGATGCCGGTACAGAACATCCTCGATCTGGCTGGGAAAGACCTTGAACCCGCCAACCGCAATCATGTCCTTCAAACGATCGACGATGCGGATGTAACCATCGGCGTCGATGGTCGCGACGTCTCCCGTGCGGAGGCCGATACTGCCGTCGGCGAGGGTGACGAAGACTTCGGCATCGGCATCGGGCCGGTTCCAATAGCCCTTCATCACTTGCGGACCGCTGAAAACCAGTTCGCCCGGTTCCCCTTCGACAGCGGGTTTCGTCGGATCTTCGCGATCGACCAGAACGACGCGTGTGCCGGGAACCGGCTGACCGATCGCGCCGCTCTTGCCATCACCGGCGTAGGGATTGCAGGCGACGACGCCCGAGCTTTCGGTCAGGCCATAGCCCTCGATGATGTGTGCGCCCGCGACGCCCTCAAACTTGGTCTTCAGTGCTTCCGAAAGCGGCGCACCGCCGGATATGCAGGCGCGCAGGGAGCCGAACCGCGTCTTGGCGCAATCGGGGTGATCGAGCAGCGCTTGGTACATCGTCGGCACACCGGGCAGCGCCGTCGCCTTGATCCGCGTAATCGTCTGCAACGTGTCCTTCGCGCCGAAGCGCGGCAGCATTGCGACCATACCGCCCGTCAGCATCGTGCGATTGAGTACGCATGTGTTTGCGAACACGTGAAAGAACGGAAGCACACCGACGATGCGATCCGGCGCGTCGGGATGAGGGTCGAGGGCATGAACCTGTCGCGCATTGGCGGTCAGATTTGCATGGGTCAGCATTGCGCCCTTGGGTGTACCCGTGGTGCCGCCAGTATACTGAATCAGCGCGATGTCGTCGGGCGCAACAATAGCCCCAGGCGGCGAAGCTGCCGTCCGCAGCATTGACGCCATCCTCACGATCCGGGGATCGCCCTGCGGCACGGCCGCGACTTCCGCCGAACGAAACTGCCGGAACAGCCACCGCTTCAGCCACGGGAGCCAACCCGACAGATTGCCGACGATAACGCGATCGACCATATTGTCATCGAGCAACGCCCGTGCCGTCCCAAAGAGTGCAGGGACATCGCTCGTCACGATAATCCGCGCGCCGCTATCGGCAATCTGATGGGCGAGTTCCGCCTGTGAATAGAGCGGCGACATGTTGACGACGATGGCCCCGGCACCGAGCGCACCATAATAGGCGACCAGATAGTCAGGGACATTGGGCAGGTAGAGACCGATACGATCGCCCTTCGCCAAACCCTGCGCAACCAGCGCGGCGCCAAACCGTGCCGCTCGGTCGCTCACTTCGGCATAGGTCAGCCGTGCTCCGAGAAAATCGGTGAAGATTGCGCGGCCATGTCGCGCGACGCTCGCCGCGAACATCTCGGGCAATGTCATGGGCGTGTAGTCCACATCCCAATTACCGGGATGGACATAGGATTTACGCCAGATTTCGGTCGGATCCATCACTGACACGAGTGTAAGCGACGCGGCGCCGACGTCAACGTGCCGACCACCAATTCACGCCGTCGTGTGTTTCGAAGGAGGCCCGTTCCGTAACCTGAAGGTGCCTCAAATGGGCGAGCGCTTCTCCCGTCGCCAGCCCCAATATGCTGTCGTCGATGGCGCGTCCGAACAATATGCCGAAGCAGTCGAGCGCGCGACGCGGCTCTTCCGCCAGATGCGCCTGCAGCCGGTCGAGGCTGGTGCGATGTCCCTCCTCCAGCCGGTCGAGCCGCGCATGAAGGCCGTAAAAGGGTTCACCATGTGCCGGCAGAACCAGCAGGTCGTCCGGCAGGGCGCGAAACTTCTCGATAGAGGCAAGCCATTCCCCGAGCGGATCGCCTTCGGGTTCCGTGATCGTCACCGAAACATTGCTCGTGATGCGCGGCAAGACCTGGTCGCCCGCAATCATCGCCTTGTTCGCGAAATCCACTAGACAAACATGCTCCGGCGTATGACCGCTGCCGACCCATACCGTCCAGTCCCGACCGCCGATGCGGATGACGTCGCCCTCGATCATGCGGACGTGCCCGACTGGCAAATCCGACACCATCTTCGCGAAATTGCCCCAGCCGCGCGCCTTCATCGGCGCGAGTTGCTCATCGCTCCACCCGGCCGCCACGAGTTGCGCGACCGCCTCGACCGGTGGCTCGTCCCGCTTGTCGGCAACCAGCATGCGTGCAAGCAGGTATTCGGTGCGGTTCATCCACAATGGGGCGTCATGTTCGGCACAGAGCCAGCCAGCGCAACCGAGATGGTCGGGATGAAAGTGCGTTATCAGAACCCGCGAGACAGGTCGGCCAGCGAGCGCCTTTATCCACGCTTCTTTCGAAGAATCCGACGGCAATCCCGTATCGACGACAGCGATGCCGTCGCCATCATCGATCAACCAGACATTGATGTGCCGCAGCGACCCCGGCACATGCAGCCGCGTCCACCCCAGTCCATTACCGAGCGCGTGTACCACACCATAATCGGGTGCGAACTTCCCCATCGGATAGGTCAATCCGCGCGATTCGAGCGGCTCGAACCCGTGGTCGGTCAAGCTTATGTCAGGGGCAGACACAGGTGGAGATGCAGTTGCCATTTGAAACGCTAAAGCACAGTCCTTGCGCCGAAAGAAGCCCGGGCCTTAATGGTTCGATCTGCGGCGGGAGCCAATCGACGTGCGACGCGCAACATTAGCATCGATCTTGGCGATCATGGGCGCTCCAACACTGGTCCACGCGCAGGCAGTTTCTCCGATCGAAAAACTATCGCCCGCACTGCCACCCGTTCCTTCCTTGCGTGAACAAGCGACAATTCGCGATCGCTGGCTGGCAGAGCGCCTGGACACGTTGGTGCCGACCCTGATGCGCGAGAATGGCATCGACTTGTGGATATTGGTTGCGCGGGAATACGCCGAGGATCCTGTTGTCTCGACGATGCTCGATGCCGAAAGCTTTCATGCATGACGGCGGACGATCCTGGTGTTTTTCGATCCGGGCGGCGGCAAGGCGGTCGAGCGAATTATCCGCGACGTACAAGGTCGCCCGAGTGGAACGGGCAAGCCATCCCCTTCCGCCTGGAAGAGGATGCCTATTTCGACGGTACGTCAGTGCAGTATATCGACGGGCGGCAGAAGGCGTTTCACCTGATTCGTAGCGGCAGAACGCGCCGCTAAAGCGCGCTCAGCGCTTGAAGGGATCCACGAACCCGCCGATCATCGCGGGCGCTTCCATCTCGCCGTTGGCGATTGCGTCCGCAACACGCGCGGCTTCTTCGCGCTCGAGGCGCAGCTGTCCGATCAACGCCTCGCGGTCGCCCTCGAAACGGGTATCGACCTGCGGTGCAAGACCGGCGGCCTTCGCGGCCTTGGCGATCGTCGCGTCGAGTTCACGCTGCGAGCAAAGGCCGAGCGTCACAGGATCCTTGGGCACGATATTCGCCATATTCCAGTGGCTCTTGTCGCGGATCGCGGCGATGGTCGTGCGCGTCGTGCCGATCAGCTTGCCGATCTGGCCGTCGCTGACTTCGGGATGGTTGCGGATGATCCAGGCGATGCCGTCGGGCTTGTCCGACCGCTTGCTGACCGGCGTGTAGCGCGGCCCCTTCGTCCGGGTCGCGGCTTCGGGTTCGCGGTCCATCTTCAGCACGTAATTCGGGTCGCCCTGGCCCTTTTCGATTTCGGCCATCGTCAGCTCGTGCGCGCGGATCGGGTCGCGACCGGTCAGCTTGGTCGCGGCAGTATCGTCCGCAATCGCCTGAACTTCCAGGATATGGAGGCCACAGAATACGGCGATCTGTTCGAAGCTGAGCGCGGTATTGTCGACCAGCCAGGAAGCGGTCGCGTGGGGCATAAGTGGCTGGGCCATCGTTCGTAACTTTCGTCGATATTAAAAGGGCCGCCCCTTTCGGAGCGGCCTGGTCGATAACCGGTCTAGTCCGATGCCCCGCGAAGGGCAAGCGTTACGCGGCGTGCGCAAGCGGTTCGACTGCCGGGACCAGTGCATCGACGAATTGCCGGGCGCTTGCTTTCCAGGTGTAGGTGCGGCCGTAGAAGGCACAATCGGCGCGGCTTCGGGTCAATGCCTGTGCGATTGCCGTGTCCAGATTATCGGACAGGGCACCCGTTTCCGGAGTGACGATATCGACGGGGCCGCTCACCGGGAAGGCTGCAACCGGCGTTCCGCTCGCCAGCGCCTCGATCATCACGAGGCCGAAAGTGTCGGTCTTGCTGGGAAAGACGAAGACGTCGGCACCGGAATAGGCGCCTGCAAGGTCTGCGCCTGACAAGCTGCCCAGAAATACGGCATCGGGATATTGCACCGACAACATCGCCCGCGCAGGTCCATCGCCGACAATCACCTTGGTTCCCGGATGACTCGACGCCAGAAAAGCCTCAATATTCTTTTCGACTGCAACCCGACCAACATAGAGCTGGATCGGGCGCGGCAAGTTGGCCAGCGCAGGATAATGCGGCGCATCGGGCGAGAACGCGTCGAGATCGACCCCGCGGCTCCAGTGGGCGCTATGCGTGATGCCGTGCTGGCGCAGGATGTCGCGCACCGATGGCGTCGAAACGAGGACCGCGCGCGACGCCGCGTGGAACCACTGGAAATAGGGCCAGACCCAATCGGCGCCGATACCGGTCCGCGCCGCAAAATAATCGGGGAACTGGGTGTGATAGGCGGTCGTGAACTGCCAGCCGTTGCGCACACACCACCGCCGCGCGGCAAGGCACAGTGGCCCCTCGGTCGACAGATGCACGGCGTCCGGCGCGAACGCGAGCAGCCTGTCCCCAACCGTTGCCGCTCGGGCGACCGCAAGTCTGATCTCTGGATAAGTCGGGCACGGCAGATTGTAATAGAGATCGGGCGAGATCACGATGACGTCATGCCCCTGTCGTTCCAGCTCGGCGCGTGTCGCCTTGAGCGTTCGGACGACACCATTGACCTGCGGATCCCAGGCATCGGTGACGATCGCGATCCGCACCGCGCCTACGCCGCGATCTTCAGGACCGGTTGCGCGGCGTCCCGTTTCGCCATTTCGTCCGCCCAGTGCAGGATTTCCATGCTGCCGTCGAAATGTTCGACCAGCGCGGTGCATCCCTCCACCCAATCGCCGTCATTGTAATATTTGACGCCGGAAAGTTCGCGGAATTCGGCGTGGTGGATGTGGCCGCAAACGACACCGTCGACCCCGCGCGCCGCTGCCTCATGCGCCACCGCATGTTCGAAGCGACTGATGAATTCGACTGCGTTTTTCACCTTCTGCTTGGCGGTCTTCGACAATGACCAATAGGGTTTGCCGAGCCAGCCGCGGACCTTGTTGACCACGTGGTTGCACCGCATCAGCGCGCCGTAAGCCTGGTCGCCGAAGAACGCGAGCCAGCGATGCGACAGCATGATCGCGTCGAATTCATCGCCATGGACGATCAACAGACGGCGACCATCGGCGGTGGTGTGAATCGCCTGTCGCCTGATCTCGACGCCGCCGAAATTCATGCCGGTAAACTGGCGGAACATCTCGTCGTGGTTACCGGGAATATACACCACTTTGGTGCCGCGCTTGGCGCGCTTCATGACGCGCCAGACGATGTCATTGTGGCTGTCGGGCCAGTAGAATTTTTTCTTGAGTCGCCAGCCGTCGATGATGTCGCCGACCAGGTACATCGTCTGACTATCAGTGGAATCGAGGAAATCTATCAACATGTCGGCGGCGCATCCGCGCGTGCCGAGATGGACGTCGCTGATCCAGATCGTGCGGAATCTGCGTCGTGCGCCATCACCCACGGGTTCCGGAACATTCGGACGCGAAACGGAAAAATCGTGAAAGTCGGCATCGAAAGGAAGTCGTGTGATCGAATCCATCGAAAATCCCCGGCGCGTATTTGTCCCTGGAACGCGCCTATGGATCGCAATTGTTACAGCTTGCGGCCATTCTTATGCACTTATCGTGACATGCCCCGGCTGCGCCGCGACGCGCAACAACCATTTCTGCACGGACGGATAGCGTGACAGCACGAATCCGCCCTCCTCCGCCACATGGGTATAGGCGTAGAGGCAGATGTCCGAGAGTGTCAGGCCGTCGCCCACGAACCAGTCGTATTTGGCCAGATGGCCATCCATCAGGCACAAAGCCGCCTCGCCGGCCATCCATCGCGTTTCGAGTTGCGCGCGCTGCGTATCGTTCAGCTTGTCGAGGCCGAGAAACGCCTTCCAGAAGCGCATCGTCGCGACATTGGGTTCGTGGTTATATTGTTCCCAGCACATCCAGCGCAGCATGTCGGCGCGGTCGAACCGGTCGGCGGGGATAAGGCTGCTGCCCTCTGCCAGATACCAGCACGCGGCATTGCTTTCGGGGAGAAAACGGTCGCCGATCTGCAGCACGGGAATACGGCCATTGGCGTTGACAGTCGCCAGGAACTCCGGCGTACGGGTCTCATTCTTCATGATGTCGTACTCGCGTCGTACGATTGGGAGGCCAAGATGCGCGGCCGTCAGGCGGATCTTGTAGCAATTCCCGGACCGGGCATATTCATGAAGCGTGAGAGCATCTGTCATGACTGGACGATGCCATCGCTCATCCTGACGCGCAACGCTTGCGCCGGACACTGTCTCAAGGCACTGTTTTGCAATGCGATAAAATACGCTGGTGGTGGGCGCCCCGTCCTGTTCGATCTGAAGCCGAGGTTATGCCCGTATGACAACACGCGAAGCGACGTCCCCCCTGCCCCGCGCCGACGGTTTCCCGGTAAGCCCCTCGGACCGGTTGATGGTCCTCGCATTTGCGCCTCTTCAGGCACCGTGGCTTCTCAAAAGCCTGTGGGGCGGCCTCAAGCGCGACAAGCGACGCCTGTTGGCGCGTCTCGATCTGCCGGCGAATGCCTTGCCCAACCTGGGCAGCTGGAAGGCCGATACGGGATTTCTGCATGCCATCGTCGATGCAATCGATACACAGCATCCGCAGCAAGTGGTTGAACTGGGCGCCGGGGCATCGTCGCTCGTGATTGCCCAAGCCCTGCAACGCGCGGGTGGTGGACGGCTCAGCAGCTATGACCAACATGAAGATTTTGCCCATGCCGTCGGTACATGGCTTGGCGAACATAATCTGTCGGCGGAAGTCCGTCACGCGCCGTTGGGCACCCCGCCATGCGACTGGCCGGGACGCTGGTACGGTCTGCGCGCGGTGCCCGACCGCATCGATATGCTGGTCATCGACGGTCCTCAGTGGAGCCTTCATCCCTTTGTACGCGGTGCAGCCGAAGTTTTGTTCGGCCGCATTCCGGTCGGGGGCATGATAATGCTCGACGACGCGGCACGGCCGGGGGAACGGATCGTCGCCCGGCGCTGGCGGCGCGACTGGCCGAATTTCGACTGGACTTTCCGATCGGGGATCAAGGGAACGCTGACCGGCGTCAGGCGCGTCTAACGACCGTTCAGCGCACCGAGAGCCGCTGACGGAACCAGTCCGCAAGTTCGGGTTCGGTAAGGTCGCCGGATGCAAGGGCGAGAACCGTCTCGATGGCATCGGCAGGGTCGAAGCGCAGGACATGGCCATTGAGCGCCAGAAAGAGACGCGCAAGAACCCAGGCCGTCCGTTTGTTGCCATCGACAAACGGATGGTTGCGCGCGACGCCAAAGGCATAAGCGGCGCCAAGCGCAGCCGGATCGTTCTCGCCGTAATGCCATTGATTGACCGGGCGACCTAGCGCCGATTCAAGCATTTCGATTGCTCGTACACCGATTCCACCGCCATGCTCGGAAAGCTGGCGATCGTGAATGGCAAGCGCATCTGTGGCGTCGAGCCAGATCGGCTCGATCTTTTCGACAGCGGTCATCGAATAATCTTATTGAGCAAGGACGCGGAGGATATCTCGATCCTCACGCATGATCTTTTCCGCCGCTTCCATCTTGGTCTCAAAACCAGGATTGGACGCCGTCAGCCGAACGCCATCAGGCGTTTCGGTCGCATATATGGTGTCGCCCAGCTCGACACGGAGGCGGGCGAGCAACTCCTTGGGCAGGATGACGCCGGTGGAATTACCGATTTTCGAGAGTTTGAGCGGCATGTTCATACGAACGTTATAACGTCATGCTGTGCCGAATGCAATGTCGTCGCCGTTAGCGACCTCGACGATACCCGTAATAATAGGGATTCGCCTGCGTATTTTCGAACGACAGGGCGAGAGCGCCGTCCTGACCGAGCGGCATGACGGCGGTGCCAAAGACCGAGCGATAACCGCCCGTCCCGATCGCGAAACCGGCCTCGCCGTGGACGCGCCGGTCGGACACGATTCCGTTATCGATGCCGGATGCAGCCCTCATGTTGCGTTCGGCGGCCGCTTCCTTAGCGGCCTCGACCTGTTCGGGCGTCAGGCTGACAACCGTCGCGCCTGTCGCGGGATCGACCGGCGTGGCGTGGGCAACACCGATCGACGCCAGCGATGCGGCGACGACAAACGACAAGCGACGTAAACTCTTCATCAAATTACAATGCCCCCCGTCACCTGTCGCTGTGGTGAACGCATCCCTCAATTTCCGGTGGCGATCGGCGCGCCCCTGTTCCGGTATTTGTCGAACCACGCCAGGATTGCGGCCGCCTTCGCCGCCGATTGCGACGGACGCGCGGTGAAGCCACCGTGGCTCGCGCCCGGCACCTTGACCAGCGCCGTTGGTACGCCCCGGATCTGCAGGGCGGCGTAATATTGCTCCGACTCGCTGACCGGCGTGCGGTAATCCTGGCTGCCAACCACGACCATGGTCGGTGTTTTCACATTGCCGACCAGGCTCAGCGGCGAACGGCGCCAATATTCCATGGGATCCTCCCAGGGCTGCTTCTTGAACCAGTAGCGCGAAGTAAATCCGGTGCCGTCCATCGTCAGCGCCTCCGACAGCCAGTTGATCACCGGCTTCTGCGCCGCCGCCGCCTTGAACCGGTCGGTCTTCCCGACGATCCACGCGGTCAATACGCCACCGCCCGACCCGCCGGTCACGAAAAGGTTGTTGGGATCGGCAATCCCCATGCCGATGACCGCATCGACCGACGCCATCAGGTCGCCATAGTCGTTGCCCGGATAGTCCTTGTCGATCAGATTGGCGAAAGTCTCTCCATAGGACGTCGACCCGCGCGGATTGACCGACAGGACAGCATAGCCAGCCGCCGCATAAAGCTGATCGTCGGTCGAAAAATTCGGACCATAGGCCGCATGCGGTCCGCCGTGGATTTCGAGGATCATCGGCACGCGCTGGCCCGGTGTGTAGTTGGGCGGCGTTGTCAGCCAGGCCTCGATAATCTGCCCGTCCGCCGCCTTGGCCGTAACTTTCTGCACCTGTCCCATCGTCTTGGCCGCGAAGGCGGTCGCATTGAGACGGGTCAGTTGCCGCCCATTGACGAACAGATCGGCGGGCCGGATCGCGTCGCCCGCAGTATAGGCGATCGCCCCGCCCCGCGAGACACTGAAAGAACCCCCGGTGTAGGGCCGGTCGAGCCCGCCGCCGGTGAGAGGCCCTGCCGCCTTGGAGATACCGCCGCCCAGCGTCACGCGCGATACCAGTTTCGACCCGCGGTCGTCATAGGAGGCAAAGATGGATTTGCTGTCGGCCGACCACTGGATGTCGTCGATGCTACGGTCGAGACCACCGGTCAGCAGGCGCGAACCCGTGCCGTCGCGGTTCATAACGTAGAGATTGGTATTCTGGTTGCTGCGATGCGTGTCCTCGAAGCCGAGGTACGCGATCAGCCGCCCGTCCCGCGAAACTGCGGGCGACTGGTCGGGGCCATAACGCTTGGTCAAGGCATTGAGCGCGCCGCTCGCCACATCCAGCGCGTAAACTTCGCTGTTGTTCGGTTCGCGCTCCCAATCGGGTGTGCGAACGGCCGACAGATAGATCGTCCGGCTATCCGGCGACCAGCTAAGCGGACCGCCATCGTCGTAGTTGCCGAACGTCAGCTGCCGCGGCGCGCCACCATCGGCGGAGACAAGAAAGACATGGTCGAAGCCGGGTTTGATATACCCGCCGCCATCGGCGCGGTAAGTAACGCGGTCGATCACCTCGAGCGGCTCCGCCCATTTGGCACCTTCCGGCTTGGACGGGGCCTTGCCGAGCTTCAAACCCTCTCCGGGCACGGTCATCGTATAGGCGATCTGGCGACCGTCGGGCGACCAGGCAATGCTGTTCGGGCTCTCCGGAAGCCCCGTGATGCGCGCGGTTTCGCCGCTCGCCATCCACCGCACGAACAATTGCGGTGCGGCGCCGTCGGGACCGGTCGACACATAGGCGAGCCGTGCACCGTCGTGCGACCAGCGGGGCGACATGTGATTACCGTTCGCGGCGACCAGCGGTGTCTGCTGCCCGGTCTTCACATCGACAAGCCAGATCGTCGAGCGCATCCGGTCCGACATCACGTCGCCCGACTTGCGGACATAGGCGACCTTCGTACCGTCAGGGCTGATCTGCGGATCGCTGGCGATTTCGAGGTCGAAGAGGTCGGCACCGGTGAAGGTGCGGCTCGGGCCATCGACGGCGGGAGCGGGTGTCGCTTGCGCGAGGACAGCAGTAGCGGAACCGAGCAGGAGCAGCGGCAGAAGCGAACGGATCATGTAAAAATTCCCGATCAGAATTGATGGCCGGGTGATGCGCCAATCCGCCATCCCCACGCAAGCGGGAATGGCGGAAGTTCACACTAAGATTACGCCTTGATGTCGACCTTCGCCTTACCCCCCTTCTTGCCCTTTTTCGGGGCGGCGGCGGTGATCTCGAAGGCGAGCGCCTTACCCTTATCGGGGTCGTCCTTCAGGCGGACCATGACCTCGCCGCCGTGGACCAGCTTGCCGAACAGCAGTTCCTCGGCGAGCGGCTGCTTGATCTTTTCCTGGATCAGGCGACCCATCGGACGCGCACCATAGAGCTTGTCGTAGCCCTTGGTCGTCAGCCATTCCTTCGCATCGTCGTCGAGCTTGATGTGGACGTCGCGGTCCGCAAGCTGGAGTTCGAGCTGAAGAATGAACTTATCGACAACACGCGCCACCACTTCCGTCGGCAAATAGCCAAACGGAACAATGGCATCGAGGCGATTGCGGAATTCCGGCGTGAACATCTTCTTCACCGCCTCCTCGTCCTCTCCCTCGCGGCTGTTCGCCCCGAAGCCCAATGCCTCACGCGCCATGTCGCTCGCGCCCGCATTGGTTGTCATGATCAGGATGACATTGCGGAAATCGACCGATTTGCCGTGCTGGTCGGTCAGGCGACCGTGATCCATGACCTGCAACAGGATGTTGAACAGGTCGGGATGCGCCTTTTCGATTTCGTCGAGCAATAGCACCGAATGCGGCTGCTGATCGACGGCATCGGTAAGGAGCCCGCCCTGGTCGAAACCGACATAGCCCGGAGGCGCACCGATCAGGCGCGAAACGCTGTGCCGCTCCATATATTCAGACATATCAAAGCGTTGCAGAGGAATGCCCATGATCGATGCGAGCTGGCGCGCAACCTCGGTCTTGCCGACGCCGGTGGGGCCGGTGAACAGATAATTGCCGATCGGCTTGTCGGGATCGCGCAGCCCCGCACGCGACAGCTTGATCGCGCTCGCTAGTTTCTCGATCGCATCATTCTGGCCGAACACGACGCGCTTCAGATCGGTTTCAAGGTTGGCGAGCGATTTCGTATCGTCGCTCGACACGGTTTTCGGCGGGATGCGCGCCATCGTCGCGATGACCTGTTCGATCTCCTTGGGCGTGATCACTTTCTTGCGCTTGTTCGGCGGCACCAACATCTGCATCGCGCCGACCTCGTCGATCACGTCGATCGCCTTGTCGGGCAGTTTGCGGTCGTTGATGTAGCGCGCGCTCAGTTCCACCGCCGACTTGATCGCGTCGGGCGTATATTTCACGCTGTGGTGGCTCTCGAACGCGCTGCGCAAGCCAGCGAGGATCTTGATCGTGTCCTCGACGGTCGGTTCGTTGACGTCGATCTTCTGGAACCGGCGCAGCAGGGCGCGGTCCTTTTCGAAATGGTTGCGGAATTCCTTGTACGTGGTCGAACCGATGCACCGGATCGTGCCGCCGCTGAGCGCAGGCTTCAGCAGGTTGGATGCGTCCATCGCCCCGCCACTGGTCGCACCAGCGCCGATGACGGTGTGGATTTCGTCGATGAACAGGATCGCATCGGGCAGCTTTTCAAGCTCGTTCACGACCGCCTTCAGCCGCTCCTCGAAATCGCCGCGATACCGCGTGCCGGCCAGCAGCGCGCCCATGTCGAGCGAATAGATGACAGCGGGCAACAGCACCTCGGGCACATTGCCCTCGACGATTTTGCGCGCCAGCCCTTCGGCAATTGCAGTTTTGCCGACGCCGGGATCGCCAACATAAAGCGGGTTGTTCTTCGAACGGCGGCAGAGGATCTGCACGGTACGATCAACCTCCGGACCCCGTCCGATCAACGGATCGACCTTGCCGTTCTTCGCCTTCTCGTTGAGATCGACGGTGAACTGCTTGAGCGCGGATTCGCCCTTCTTGCCGCCTTCGGATTTGGCAGGTTTCTCTTCCTCGGTGCCCTTGGGCGGTGTTGCTTCGGTCGCGGTTGCACCTCCCTTGCCGACGCCGTGGCTGATGTAGCTGACGGCATCGAGACGGCTCATGTCCTGCTGCTGCAGGAAATAGACGGCATAGCTCTCGCGCTCGCTGAACAGCGCGACGAGAACGTTAGCACCCGTCACTTCGTCGCGGCCGGAGGACTGGACATGCAGGATCGCGCGCTGGACGACGCGCTGGAAACCGCTGGTGGGCGAAGGGTCGGTCTGTCCCTCGACCCGCAGCGCTTCGAGTTCGCTGTCGAGATAATGGGTCACGGTCCCCTTCAGCTCGCCGGTATCGACGCCGCAGGAAATCATCACGGCCGACGCCTGCTCATCATCGATGAGCGCGAGCAACAGATGCTCCAGCGTCGCATATTCATGCTTGCGGCTCGCGGCAGCGGCGAGCGCGTTATGGAGGGTAGTTTCGAGTTCACGGGCAAAGGAAGGCATGATCTTGTCCCAACACGGGGCCGACGGGCGCGGCTCCCTGACTTGGATTATCATGTCGGGTGCCCGGACAGTTCCGACAAGTCCCCTCGATCGCGAGGCGCGTTTCCGCCCTCACGACTTGAATAAGCTATGTGCGCTTGCTCGATAGTTAACGGCTGTTTCGCGCTTTGCCTTGGTGCGCGCAATTTCCGCCTCGAGCGCCGCCACGCGGGCGTCGAGTTCGGTCACCGACAGCGGATCGAGATCCTGCCGGGCGGCGGCGGCGAGCGGGTCGCCCGGACGTGGAGTCGCATCTTCCATTTCCATGGCCAGCAACGTTGACCGCCGGACAAGTGCTGTCAATAAGCGCGCCGGGCTAACTGGGAATGACGATGCACACGATTCCGGCGACGATGCAGGCAATCGACCCCGTTGAGGCGGGCGGACCCGAAGTCCTCAAACTCGTCGAACGCCCCGTCCCACAGCCGGGTCCGGACGAAGTTCTCATCAGGGTCGCAGCGGCGGGTATCAACCGGCCCGACGTCCTGCAGCGTCAGGGAAAATACCCCCCGCCGCCGGGTGCGCCGTCCATCCTGGGCCTTGAAATCGCCGGGCAAATCGTGGCGATGGGCGAAGGTGTTCAGGGCGAATTGCTGGGGCAGTCGGTCTGCACGCTCGTCGCAGGCGGCGGCTACGCCGAATATTGCGTTGCGCCGATCGGCCAGTGCCTCGTCGTGCCCCCTGCCCTGACGATGGTCGAGGCGGCGGCACTCCCCGAAACACTGTTCACCGTGTGGACCAATTTGTTCGAGCGAGCCTATGCCGTAGAGGGCGACACCGTGCTAATTCATGGCGGAACCAGCGGCATCGGCACGATGGCAATCGGGCTCGGCAATCTGTTCGGCCTGACGACGATCGTAACATGCGGCAGCGACGAGAAATGCGCGCAAGCCAAGGAGATCGGCGCGACCTTTACGATCAATTACAAGACGCAGGATTTCGTTGCAGAGGTTGCGCGAATAACCGGCGGTGCGGGGTGTGCTGCGGTACTCGACATGGTCGGCGGCGATTATCTTCCCCGTAACCTGCAATGTCTGGCCGAAGATGGCCGCCACGTTTCGATCGCGGTGCTCAACGGCGCGAAGGCCGAAGTCTTCATTCCGCTGATCATGATGAAGCGCCTGACCTTGACCGGATCGACGCTGCGGGCGCGCAGTGTTTCGTTCAAGTCGCTCGTCGCGGATGAAATTGCGCGGACAGTATGGCCCCATGTCGAAGCCGGGCGGTTGAAGCCGGTGATCGACAGCGTTTTCCCGCTGGCCGAGGCGGCGCAGGCGCATGCGCGGATGGACGGCGGCGACCATGTCGGAAAGATCGTGCTGAGCTGCTGATCTGGATTGCGCCGGCGTTGCCGAAACCTAGAACGAAAAGCGTGCTGAAATCCGCGCGATCTCGCTGCCCTCGCGGGGATCGACGATCTCCAGGGTTCTGATGCCGATCCGCGACGGGTCGGAGGGGCCGCGCAACCGTGGCCCCTGCATGTCTTCGGCCATAACCGTGACATCGCCCCGATCGATCGCTTGGTAAGCCCGCGATACGACGGTCAGCGCACCGCCCGGATCGATCGACCAACCCGTCGATCGATCGGTAGTGGACGCTGCATGCGCCGGTGCCGTGACCGCAAGGATGGCAAAAAAGATCGGTGCCCTGATCATGGTGGACATCTCTGGCGCAAATTACGCCCCAAGGCCTTAAGCGACCTGGTTATCGAAAATTGAACGACGTTTCCGATTGTAACATTCCATTGCTGCGTCGCGTTTCGCTTGAAAATTCGGTGCATTCCTCCAATATCGCGATCATTCGGTCATCTTGATCGGACAAAGGAGAGCAACTTCGATGGCAAATTGGGATCCACGGACGACTGCGGCTGCTGCAGCCGCCTCGGCAGGAGCCTCGGCTGACGTCCGCGATGCGGGCCTGCGCAGCTATATGCTTTCGGTTTACAATTACATGGCGTCGGGCGTTCTGCTGACCGGTATCGTGGCTATGCTGTTCGCGCAGTCCGGCTACGCGGCCCAGGTTCTGAACACGCCGCTGCGCTGGGTTATCATGCTCGCGCCGCTCGGCTTCGTCATGGTCTTGAGCTTCGGCATCAACAAGCTATCGACCAGCGCTGCGCAGGGCCTCTATTGGGCATTCGCAGTGGTGATGGGCCTGTCACTGTCGTCGATCTTCCTCGTCTACACGGGAACCTCGATCGCAACGACGTTCTTCGCAACGGCGGCGGCATTCGCGGGACTTAGCCTCTATGGCTACACGACCAAGCGTGATCTGTCGGCGTTCGGGACGTTCCTGATCATGGGTGTCGTCGGTCTGATCGTGGCGATGGTGATCAACATCTTCGTACAGTCGACCGCGCTGCAACTGGCGATAAGCTTCATCGGCGTCCTGCTGTTCGCGGGCCTCACCGCCTATGACACGCAGAAGATCAAGTCGATGTACTATTACGTCGCCGGATCGGACATGATGGGCAAGTCGGTCATCATGGGCGCGCTGACGCTCTACCTCGACTTCATCAACATGTTCACCTTCCTGCTGCAATTCATGGGCGACCGCCGCTAACGCGACGCGCTCCGACGCAAAACAAAGGCCCGGCAGAGCAATCTGCCGGGCCTTTTCTTTTGGGAGACAGCACTCGCTACCGACCACCCTTCAGCGCGCTACCCCTGCTTCGGCATCAGCGCGTTGTCGATTTCCTTGCCCTTCAGATACGCGGGCCGCTCGCAGATGCCCGCCCAATAGGCTTCGAATGCCGGGCGTTTTTCGATGCTGCCGAACATCAACCCCCAGCCGATCTGCGAACCGACATAGACGTCTGCGGCGCTGAACCGGTCGCCCGCGATGTACCGCTTCCCCTTCACCGCAGCCTCGAGCCCGTCCATTGCCGCCTCGAAGCTGCCGTATCCGGCCATCATCGCCTTGTCGGTGGGCACCTGAAACCCAAACGACTTGTTGGTGATGGCCTGCTCCAGAGGTCCCGCAGCGAAGAACAGCCAGCGGTAGTAATCGCCCCGAAGCGCGATGTCCGGCGCAAGCCCTGCCTCGGGAAAGGCATCGGCAAGATAGGCGCAGATCGCGGCGCATTCGGTCACGACAACATCGCCGTGCTTGATCGCCGGAACCTTCCCCATCGGATTGATCGCCAGATATTCGGGCGCCTTCATCGTCGTTCCATAGTCCAGCAAGACCTGCTCATAGGGCTGCCCGACTTCTTCGAGCATCCAGCGCGCGATCTGGCCCCGTGACATGGGGTTCGTATAAAAGGTCAATGTCGCCATCTTCGATCTCCTCATCCGATTCTACTGGAACATATCATGAACAATTAGGTCAAGCGAGCCGTGTTTTCAGAAAGCCGATCGTTCGACCCCAGGCGAGATCGGACGCGCCCTTGTTGTAGCGCTCCCCCGACGTGTCGTTGTTGAACGCGTGGTTGACGCCATCATAAACGAACGCCTCGGTCGGAGCGCCCGCCGCTTTCAGGGCCTCGATCCACGGCTTTCCGGTGGCATTCACACGATCGTCGAGCCCTGCATAGTGGAGCATCATCGCCGCCTTCACCCGTGCGGCCTCCTTCGGATCGGGGGCCGGACCGTAATAGGCAACCGCCCCCGAGAGCGCCGTCCCTGCCCCGACCGCAACGCGGTTCGCCATTGCCCCGCCCCAGCAGAAGCCGACCGTGCCCACCTTGCCGGTCGATTGCGACACCCTGCGTAGCCAGCCCACCGTCGCGACCGCGTCACCGACGGTCGCCGCCAGATCGAGCTTGCCGATCATCTCGCGCGCCTTGTCCTCATTGACGGGCGTGCCGCCGACGGGGGACAGGAAATCGGGCGCGACCGCGACGAACCCCGCCAGCGCGACGCGCCGTGCGACATCGCGGATATGATCGTTGAGGCCGCGATTTTCGTGGATCACCATAACGGCAGGACGTTTGACGATGACCCCCGCCGGACGGGCCGAATAGCCCTTCATCACATGACCGTTCGCACCGGACCAGCTGACCTCTTGCGCGCGGATGCGGATATCGTTCGCGGCAATGACGGCTGCCGCCGCAGGATCGGGTGCAATACTCGCCAGCAACGCGTTGGCGGCGACCGCACCCCCCGCCAGCAGTGTGAGCTCTGCCATGAAGGTGCGCCTGTCATTGTGGACATGCGTAAAGGCGTCGAACAGCGCAATGGCACGCTGGCGGATGTCGTCGGTCATGCGGGTGATCCTCTCGCCATGCGCCCCCGTGCCATCTTATGCCGCGTAAATCGGGCCGTCACCCCTTGGCGCACGCGTACGCTCTGCTAGGCTCGACAAAACAGAACGCAGGGAGAGAGCATGACCACGACATCCGAAGCGGCGATACCGCCGTCCCGTGGCTATGCCAATTACGTCCTGGTCGTTTTGACGATCGTCTATGTTCTGAACTTCATCGACCGCCAGATCCTCAGCATCCTCGCCGCCGACGTAAAGCGCGACCTGAACCTCACCGATGCCGACATCGGCTTCCTGTTCGGCACCGCATTCGGCGTGTTCTATTCACTGTTCGGCATCCCGCTCGGGCGGCTGGCCGACAACTGGAACCGCGTCCGCCTGATCACCATCGGCTTGGCGATCTGGTCGGCGATGACGGCATTCTCGGGTCTCGCGCGAAACGGGGCACAATTGACAATGGCGCGCATCGGCGTCGGCATCGGGGAGGCTACTGCCAGTCCTTGCGCCTATTCGCTGCTCTCCGACTATTTCCCGAAGGACAAGCGTGCCACCGCGCTCGCAATCTATTCCTCGGGCATTTTCATCGGCGGCGGCCTGTCGCTGTTTATCGGCGGCGCCATCGTCGATGGCTGGAACCACGCATATCCCGCGGGCAAATGGGGCATCGTCGGATGGCAGGCAGCGTTCATGGCGGTCGGGCTCCCGGGCTTGGTCATGGCACTATGGATCGCCACCTTGAGGGAACCGCTGCGCGGGCTGTCCGATGGCATCATCACGCCGCCTCAGCCCAATCCGTTCCGCGACTTCTTCGCCGAACTCGTGACGATCATTCCGCCGCTGACGCTGATTGGTGCAGCCCGGCGCGGCATCGGGCCGCTGCTTGTCAACCTGCTGGTCGCAGCCTTGGCCGCAATCGCGGCATGGGGAATGATCAAGGTCACCCATAACATCCCCCAATGGGTTGCCATCGGAGGCGGCGTCTATGCCGTGTTCTCCTGGGCCAGCGCCCTGCGCGCCCGCGATTTGCCGACGTTCGCGCTGATCTGGGGAACACCATCGTTCATCTACATCGCGCTGGGTTACGGGCTCATCGCCTTCGCATCGTACGGCCTTGCAACCTTCGCACCGCTCTATGCCGAAACCATGCTGGGCGAGAAAAAGACGATGATCGGCCTGTGGCTCGGTGGGGGCGCCGCGGCGGCGGGCTTTATCGGTATCGTCGCGGGCGGGCGCATCGCGGATGCCCTGAAAAAGCGCTATCCCTGGGGCCGGATTCCGGTGATCCTGGTCGGCACACTGGGACCGATTATTCCGGTGCTGGTGGCCTACAACACCACCAGTCCGGCCGTCTTCTACATCGGCATGTTCTTCGCCGGGATGCTCGCACCCGCCGCGCTTGGTGCCGCCGGGGCGACATCACAAGACCTTGTGCTGCCCCGCATGCGTGGCACCGCGACCGCGACGTTCTTCATCGGCACGGCGCTCATGGGTCTGGGCCTGGGGCCATTCACGACCGGGTTCGTCTCGCAGGCGACGGGCGATCTACGTACGGGAATCCTGTCATTGCTGCTCGTCGCGCCGATCTCCACGATCTTCCTGCTGCTCGCCTGGCGCAGCGTTCCGAAGGCGGAGGCAACGGTCGTCGAGCGCGCTCGTGCCGCAGGCGAAATCATCGTTTAACCATAATGCAAGACTGGCGCGCTACGTGCCGGTCATGGGCGAACGCGCGATGCAGCCATGGGTGCAGCAATGAAAGTCATGACGATCTTCGGGACGCGTCCCGAGGCGATCAAACTCGCCCCCGTCATCGCCGCGCTGTCGGCAACGCCGGGCATCGAGTCACGGACCTGCGTCACCGCCCAGCATCGCGGAATGCTCGACCAGGTGCTCGAACTCAACGGCATCGTGCCCGATCACGACCTGAACCTCATGCGTCCGGACCAGACGCTCGACGCGATCACTGCGGCACTGCTGACCGGCATCGGCGACGTGCTCGACCGCGACACGCCCGACCGCGTCATCGTCCAGGGCGACACGGCAACGGCGATGATCGGTGCACTAGCCGCCTATTACCGGCGCATACCGGTCGGCCATGTCGAGGCGGGGCTGCGCAGCGGCGACATCTACCGCCCCTGGCCCGAGGAAGTGAACCGCCGCATCGTCTCGACGATCGCCGACCAGCATTTCGCGCCCACCGAAACCGCGGCGCAGGCGCTGTACCGCGAGAGCATCGACCCCGCGACGGTGCACGTCACTGGCAACACCGTGATCGACGCGCTGCTGGCGACGCGCGACCGCATCAATGCAGACCCGGCGATGACCAAGGGCCTCGACCTGTTGTTCAGCCGGTTCCGCCAGCGCCGGATCATCCTGGTGACGACGCACCGGCGCGAGAATTTCGCGGCGATGTCGGCGGTCGCAGACGCGATCAGCGCGATCGCGCAACGCAACGACGTGGCGGTCATCTTCCCCGTCCATCCCAACCCGAACGTCGCGGGCGTGATGGAACGTAAGCTGAAGGGCCGCGACAACATCGCGATGATCCCGCCGCAGGATTATGCGCATTTCGTGAAGCTGCTCGACAGTTGCGATTTCGTCCTCACCGACAGCGGCGGCGTGCAGGAAGAGGCCCCTGCCCTCGGCAAGCCCGTGCTGGTCATGCGCGATACGACCGAACGCCCGGAAGGCGTCACCGCCGGAACCGCACGCCTGATCGGTACCGATCTGCACAATGTGACCGGAGAGGTTTTCGCGCTTCTCGACGATCGTGCGCGTTACGACGCAATGGCGCGGGCGCACAATCCGTTCGGGGATGGCAAGGCCAGCGGCAGGATTGCGGGGATTGTGGCGGCGTCCGCTTAAAGCAATTCGCTGCCCCGGTTTCAGTCAAAGTTCACACTAAGGTCACACCAAACGCGAATGCTGGGCGGTTCCAAAAGTTAGCAAGGTTAGCCTATCGCGCCCGTCGCAGTGGCGCTGGATCTCGGATCGGTTCGACGGCGTAAAAGAGCGGCACAAGTGACTCGCTTCTCGAACATAGAAAGAACAAGTTCTGTAGGAAAGGCATTTATGAGCGAAAACCAATTGACAGCTTTCGACCCAACAGAAGTTGTAGTGGATGATAATCGAGATACCCGATAGCGGCCATTCAGTGTGCGGGATCGGCGATGCACCATGCCTTCTCAACTTGACGATCCACATCGGCAATCCAGGCTCTCTCTTTAGCATGAGGGATTGTGGTTGCGTGGACTACCCTGCAATTCACATAGGCAAGACATAAGCTCCAAGCAGGACTGCCGTTGGCGCAACCGTTTAGCGCACCGAGCACTGGCGCGGGAAGCGCAGCGAGTGAGTTGACAGCTAAGTTGTCGTATTTCGAACGCAGCAACCCACGACGAAATTTGCTCAGCGCGTCGATCAGAGTGATATCACCTTCGTCCAACCTTCGATGAACGTGTTCTCCGCACCTTTGCGTATGAACCTTGGCATAAGCCGAACGAGAGGGATCGAGTTGTAGTTGCTCGTAGAGAACGCCAGCTACGTTTTGAGCATCATTGGTATCCGCTGCCGGTGACCAGAACAGCGCTCCAACGGCACCGACAACCGGTGCGCTGAGAATTGCCCCCGCTAGAAGAATGCTAGCAACGAGAACCGACTGCTTCGTCACTTTACGACCTCCGATCAGCCTGATCAACAGAACGACACTAGGTCGCTAACGCAATTTGTATCCTATCAGCGGACTATCTCGAATCTACAATAACAGACGCTCGCTATCCCTTACGCGAACCACCCCACTGCCTCGACGGGCTCGCAGTCTACACATTGCGCAGATCAATGAGCGGCAGCGTTGTCACTTCCTTCGCCAATCGCCTTAGGCCGGATGCACGGCATGCATCCCATTCAGCATCGAATACTCATAGATCGTCACGAATACGGTCGATCTTATGCATGCGCTCATGCAGCACTGTGACGATGCCGACATCGTCAGAGGTCAATACTTTCCAATAGACATAATGGCGTTCGTATCGGCAGACATAGCCATCGACCGCGAATTCGGCCGCGATTGGCCGCCATGCCACGCGGCGGTCGGTGATCGCCTGAAATCTATCGAACAAGCCGTGGATATACTTGTCAGCCTGTTCCTTGCCCCATCGGTCGCGCGTGTAGATGTAAATTTGATCAAGCCGGTGGCTCGCGCTGTCCAATATTCTGAAAGCGGTCAAAGGTCGACTGACGCATTCCGACGGATAACCGTTTCAGCATCCAGCGTACCGTAACGGTCATCTGAAGCGGAGAAGGCATGTACGAGTTCGGCTTTTAGCCGTGCAAAGGACTGCTCCTCACTGCGTTCCTTATCGCGGCGGATCAGGTCGCGAACATATTCGCTGACATTCTCAAAGTCGCCATCGCCGCCGATACTCGCGGCGACATGCGCGCCAAGACTGCCACCGACACGCACATTCAGGGTCATCGGTTTTGTCATGCGGAAAGAATGTCGTGCGTTGTCCACAAAATCAAGGGATTTTGTGGACGTCAGGCAGGCCGCCCCACCGCCTCATACGAAATGCCCAACGCCTCGACCCGCTCGCGGTCGTACACATTGCGCAAGTCGACGAGCAGCGGCGTCGCCATTTCCTTGGCCAGCCGCTTGAGATCGAGCGCGCGGAACGCATCCCATTCGGTGACGATCGCAACGGCATCCGCCCCCGCCGCCACGGCATAGGCGTCCTTGCACATCTCGACGCCGGGCATCATCGGCGCGGCGATTTCCATGCCCTCGGGGTCGAACGCCTTCACGATTGCGCCTGCGTCGAGCAGTGCCTGCACGATCGCAAGCGACGGCGCATCGCGCATATCGTCGGTGTTGGGCTTGAAGGTCAGGCCGAGGATGCCGACGGTCTTGCCCCGCACGTCGCCGCCCATGGCCGTGATGATCTTGCGGCCCATCGCGCGCTTTCGGCTGTCGTTCACCGCGACTGTGGCTTCGACAATCCGCTGCGGCACGCCCTCGTCATCCGCCGTCTTGAGCAGCGCCAGCGTGTCCTTGGGGAAGCACGATCCGCCGTAGCCCGGCCCTGCGTGCAGGAACTTGCTGCCGATGCGGTTGTCGAGGCCGATTCCGCGCGACACGTCCTTCACGTCCGCGCCCACGGCTTCGCACAGGTCGGCAATCTCGTTGATGAAAGTGATCTTGACGGCGAGGAACGCGTTCGCCGCATATTTAATCAGTTCGGCGGTGCGGCGCTTGGTGAACATCAACGGCGAATTGTTCAGGTACAGCGGGCGATAGATGTCGCGCATCACCTGTTCGGCGCGCGCGTCCTCGCACCCGACAACGATGCGGTCGGGGCGCTTGAAGTCGCCGATCGCCGCACCTTCGCGCAGGAATTCAGGGTTGCTGACGACCGCAATCTCGATGCCGGGTGCGGCCTCCCGCAGGATGCGTTCGACCTCGTCGCCGGTTCCGACTGGCACGGTCGATTTGTTGACCACGACGATGGGGCCATCGATGGCGGCGGCGATGTCGTTCGCTGCCTGATAAACGTAGCTCAGATCGGCATGGCCATCGCCGCGGCGTGACGGCGTCCCGACGGCAATGAATATGGCGTCTGCGCCCTTTGCAGCGGGGGCGAGGTCGGTCGTGAAGCTCAACCGCCCTGCATCGACATTGGCCTTGACCAGTTCGGCGAGACCCGGCTCGTAGATCGGCATGCGCCCGGCGTGGAGTGCGTCGATCTTCGCCTGGCTGATATCGACGCAGACAACGTCATGTCCGAAATCGGCGAAACATGCACCCGATACCAGCCCGACGTACCCCGCACCGATCATGGTGATTTTCATGCGTAATCCAGCCTCAATTTTCTGTCGGCGCCGTCCCTATGGGGTGCGCCTATTCGATGCAACCACGGCGCGCTGCCGCCCTTCACCTGCCAGCGAGAGAATAGTGACAAGAATGTAAATAATTTTGTATTTCGGCATTGCATTCGACGACTGTTTCGTTTCAGATGCGTGACAGAACAACGGCACGCAGAGGCCAGGAAAAGGTCATCACGTGAAACGTGAGACCCTTCGGAGTCGCAAAAGGATGGGTAATGATTGGCTGGCGGTCTTCACCGTCGCGATTTTTTCGATAATCGGGTTCCTCATCGCGGCTTTTGTCGTTGCAACGGTCATTACGTCGGCGTCGCACCGCAACCGGCGCAATCTGGAAATCCGGCACCACCGGTCGAAATCGCGCAGCCGAATCGCGCGTCCCTAGGCTCGTTCGGGCAAATGGACGCGGTCAAGACTTCACGGGCGCATTAAGTCCAATCGTTTTCGTACCTCAATCAGATCGGCCACGAAGCGCGCGCGTTCTTCATCGGCAGCGTCGCGATCGTTAATGCGCAGCAGATAACTCGGGTGGATCGTCACCCACCCTTCCGAGCCATCGGGCAAGGGGACTGCCGCGCCCCGTGATGTGCCGATCGCCATGACCTTGCCGAAAACGCTCCGCGCGGCGGTTGCCCCCAATGCGACGACCAACTTGGGCCGAATGATCGCGCGTTCCTAATCGACCCACCACCGGCACACCTCGATCTCGCCCGCGCCGGGTTTGGAATGAATGCGCCGCTTGCCGCGCTGTTCGAATTTGAAATGCTTGACCGCGTTCGTGACATACGCCCGGTCGCGGTCGATGCCTGCTTCGGCCAGTGCCTGGTCGAACACCTGACCCGCCGGGCCGACGAACGGGTGCCCGGCCAAGTCCTCCTGATCACCCGGCTGCTCGCCGACGAACATCAGCGCAGCGTCGGTCGGTCCTTCGCCGAATACCGTCTGCGTCGCGGGCTTCCATAACGGGCAACGGGTGCAACTGGCCGCCTCGGCGCGCAGGGCTTCCTACCCCATTTCGCTTGTGCCGCTCATTGCCTTTCGGTCGACCATGGCAATCTCGCGTGTCCGTGCCGTCGCGACCAGGCCCGCGATCAACGCGGTTTCGGGCATGTTCTTCCAGTATTTTCTGGGCATTTCCTTTATCATCGCGCCCATCTTGATGCGCGCGGGGTTGAAGATGCTCGCATAATAGGTCTTCCAGATGTCCTCGACCGGATCGCCCGCCTGCGCATCGTCCTTTTGCGCGCCCGGTCCTTCGGACAAAGTCTCTCCGTCCCAATGGATCGACACTTCGGGCGTCAGGATCGACCAGCGCATCGCGGCAAAACGCCGTACGAAGAAGGCAGCGTTGGCGCGAACGATATGATGATCCGGCTCGAACCACGCAACATAGGCGCCATCCACCTCGCGAAACCGTACGAAAGCGCGCATCTTGTGGATGTCGCGGCGCACCGCCTTCGCAAGATCACCCAGCCGACGGACCAGAGGATCGGCGGGGTCAGCCATCAAACCGCGCTCGGTCTGCATCCTCCAAAGTGCTTTGTAGAGGAGCGCGAACCGTTGGGGATCGTGGTGACAAACCGTCGTTTTCGCGAGATCGACGAATGCCTTTGAAACGGTCAGCGCTGCATTGGGAATCGGAACGGTGTCGTGGCTGGCGAACAGGTCACTGGATGCGCCGACCTGCCAGATCACCTGATCGGGCGGGACTTGCGCGAGCACCAGCGCGCGGGCGGCATCGCGCCACCCGTCAAAATCATCAGGCTGATCAAGATTAACCGTGCGCATCGAAGATCAAGCGGCGAACAATTCCATCTGTTCCGCTTTCGGCGCAACCAGCTCGCGGATGTCCGCCTTGTCGCTCAGTTTTATCGGACGCCAGTCGCTGGCCACGATAAAGGGCCGGATCTTGCGGATCGATACGGTTAGCCGTCCCACGTCGGCCA
>JBDUBD010000043.1:0-21661 GCA_040004295.1 Sphingomonadales bacterium
CGCACAGCGGAACCGGTTTCGCGACACTAGCAGGGTTGATCCATTATGCAGCGTCCGACCCTCTGGATCTTCGTGCGGTGACCACCGGCCAAGTGGTTTCGCGCGTCGCCGGCAACAGCTGGGTCAAGCGCCTCATGGCGGCATTCCAGCATGGCTACTAAAAAACTTTCGATACCCGTTAAGATTTTTCGTGATTCACGAAAAGGGAACGGGCATACAAGATTTTGGGGTTGCGGCTGCGCGATGCCGCTAGATTGAGGGGAAGACCGCGATGAGCATCGATTTTTTGCCACCTGAAGTTGATGAGCTTCGTCCGCGAATCAGCGTGATCGGCGTCGGCGGTGCGGGCGGCAACGCCATCGCCAACATGATCGCCTCGGGCGTGCAGGGTGTCGACTTCATCGTTGCGAACACCGACGCGCAGGCGCTGAACACCAGTGCCGCCGAACGGCGCATTCAGCTGGGCCTCAAGATCACCCAGGGCCTGGGCGCCGGATCGCGGCCTGAAATCGGCAAGGCGGCCGCCGAAGAAACCATCATCGACGTCGAAAAGGCGCTCGAAGGCGCACACATGTGCTTCATCGCGGCTGGTATGGGCGGCGGCACCGGTACGGGTGCCGCACCTGTCATCGCCAAGGCTGCACGTGACAAGGGTATTCTCACCGTCGGCGTCGTGACCAAGCCGTTCGCCTTCGAAGGATCGCGTCGCGCCAAGTCGGCAGAGGCCGGCATCGCCGAGCTACAAAAGCACGTCGACACACTGATCGTCATCCCCAACCAGAACCTCTTCCTGATCGCGAACCCCTCGACGACCTTCAAGGAAGCGTTCCAGATGGCCGACGAGGTCCTGCAACAGGGCGTTCGCGGCATTACCGACCTGATGATCATGCCGGGCCTGATCAACCTCGACTTCGCCGACGTGCGTTCGGTGATGGGCGAGATGGGCAAGGCCATGATGGGCACCGGCGAAGCGTCGGGCGACAACCGCGCCATTGATGCTGCGGAAAAGGCCATCGCCAACCCGCTGCTCGACGGTGTTTCACTGAAGGGTGCCAAGGGCGTCATCGTCTCCATCGTCGGCGGCGAAGACATGCGCCTGATGGAAGTCGACGAAGCGGCCAGCCACATCAAGGAACTGGTCGATCCGGATGCGAACATCATCTGGGGTTCGGCGTTCAACAATTCGCTCGAAGGCAAGATCCGCGTGTCGGTCGTCGCGACCGGCATCGAGGCCGACCAGGCTGTTGCGCCCGAACCCGCGCGCGTGTTCGCGTTTCCCGGCCTGAAGCCACGCCCAGCGCCGGTTGTCGAAGAAAAGGCCGAAGAGCCCGCAATCGTGCTCGAAGCGCCCGAAGCCGCCGAAGACGAAGCGCCGGTTGCAGAGGCGGACGCCGAACCGGTTGCAGAAATTGCTGCAGCTGCCGCGCCAATCCGTTTCGAGGACGATGCCGTCGCCGGCATGGAAACAGCGGCGGGCGACGAGCTGCTTCTCGATCAGGAAGTGCAGCCCGACCCGATGCCCAAGAGCGGTAGCCGCTGGCTCGCAACCGAGAGCGATGCTGCACCAAAGGCCGAAAATGCTGCACCCGCCGGTGCAACATTGTTCGAGCGGATGTCGAACATCGCGCGCACCACGATCAAGCCCGAGGCAACGGAGGGTCGTCAGGATCCGCTCGATATCCCCCGATTTCTGAATCGCCAGAACAACCAATAGTCCCGTTCGAATGCTGCGCCGGTTTCGTCCCTCTGATGGGGCGAACCGGCGCAATCACATCCGTTCGGCCACTTGCCGCGTAGCTGTAGAGCGGAGTAGCGACGGGATCAGGATGAAACTGCCGAACATCGCCGTGTCCCGTTCGCTCGCCGTTGCGCTTTCCGCAGTCGCTGTGTTCACAACGATTCCTGCTGCCGCGCAGCTGGTGCAGTCGACCGAGCCAAATGATGCCGTTGACCGGCTTGGCCGATATATCCGTGTGCTTGCCGCGACGCCGCGCGATCTGGAAGCCTTGCTTGGGGCGGGGCAGGCTGCACTCGATGTTGGCGACCCCAATGCAGCGCTCGGTTTCTTCGCACGTGCAGAGGACGTGTCGGCGTCGAATGGTCGCGTGAAGGCGGGACTGGGGTCATCGCTGGTGATGATCGAACGGCCCGACGATGCGTTGCGTCTGTTTGCCGAGGCTGTCGCGTTGGGCGTTCCGGAGGCGGCGGTCGCACGTGATCGTGGTCTTGCCTATGATCTGCGCGGCGACTCCGCGCGGGCTCAGCGCGATTACAAGCTGGCGCTCGGCCGCGATCGCGATGATGAGCTGGTGCGGCGCTATGCGTTGTCGCTGGGTATCTCGGGGGATCGAGCCGCCGCACTCGAACAGCTTCAACCCCTGCTGCGCAAGCAGGATCAGGGCGCATGGCGTGCACGCGCCTTCATTCTGGCGATGACGGGCGACGTCTCGGGCGCGAACAGTGTTGCGCGGCAGTTGATGGTGCCGGCAATGGCGAATGCGATGTCGCCGCTGCTTTCGCGGCTCGCCACTCTCAACGCCGCCGAACGCGCGCATGCCGTGAACTTCGGCACGGTACCGTCGGACGGAACGCAACTTGCGGTCAAGACCGGCGATCCGTTTCTGGGTGCGGTGCCGCCGACACCGATTACGGCCAGTGCGTCCACGGCGGGGGCGGGGCTGATCCCGGCGGGGCCGCCACTCGGGCCACGGACGCAGAGCGGCACGGCAACGCGTGTGGCTCAGGCCGAGCTTCCGAAACCGCGCCAGCCGATCACCGTGCAGCAAAAACTCGCCAGCGAACCGACACCCGCCGCAGCCACGCCGGGCTTTTCGACGCCCGCAGAATCCGGATCCTCGCGAGTCGGTCAGCGGATCGGAACGCGTATCGGGCCGGTCGATCCGGCGCGCGTTGCCGAGACAACCAGCGGCACGCCCACTCTTGTCGCAAGGCCGACGTCCGGCACCTTGCCGCCGCCGGACAGTGCGCGGCAATCGGTGCCTCCGGTCGAGGTTGCACAGGCCCCCCCCCCGCCGCCAGCAGTTATCGGACCACCGGCAGAACCCGTCCCGACGTCGAGCGAAACGCCCGCGTTCGAAGTGCCGCGCTCGACCGCGCTGCCATCCAGCCCACCGGTCGAGCGGGTGATCCCTGCGCCGTCACCCTCTGCGACGAGCCGCCTCGCGGGGCTGCTCGAGGGCATCGAACGCGAGCGGGAATCTTCGGCGGAATTGCCCAGCGCCCGTGAACTTCGGTCGGCGCGCGCTGCCGCACGCAAGAAGGTCGCCGAACTCGCCGCACAAACCGCCGCCGAAGCCGCCGCCAAGAAGAAGCGCGACGAAGAGGCGGCCGCCGCGAAGCGCAGCCCTGCTCGAATCTGGGTTCAGATCGCGACGGGCCGCAACGAGAGCGGCCTTGGCCTGACGTGGCGCAGACTCCAGTCGGACAATGCGGCGTTGAAGGGCCAGTCGGCCTGGTTTGCGCCGTTCAAGGCGACCAATCGTATTGTCGTCGGACCGATTAAATCCGCGTCGTCGGCGCGCGACCTGGTCAACAAGCTTGGCAAGGGCGGATTGCAGGCGACGACGTGGAGCAGCGAAGCCGGCGAGGACGTCACGCGTATCGCGGGCAAATGATGAACCATGCTCCGCAAGCCAGCGATCCGGCGATCAGTCGCGGGCGCCAGCATTTCGAGACGTTGGGCGAAGTGCGTGGACCGCGCACCGCTTTCCAGCGTGATCGCGATCGTATCGTCCATTCGATTGCGTTCCGCCGTTTGCGCCACAAGACGCAGGTTTTCGTCGCGCCCGATGGAGACCATTTCCGGGTTCGCCTGACCCACAGCCTGGAAGTCTCGCAAATCGGACGGACAATTGCGCGGGCGCTGGGCCTCGACGAAGACCTGACAGAGGCTCTGTGCCTGGCGCATGACATCGGACACCCGCCCTTCGGCCATGCCGGCGAAGATGCGCTAAAGGCCGCGATGGCTGACGTCGGTGGTTTCGATCACAATGGGCACACGTTGCGTGTCCTGACGCAGATAGAGGCGCCTTATCCGCGTTGGCGGGGGCTGAACCTCAGTTGGGAAACGCTGGAGGGGCTTGCCAAGCACAATGGCCCCGTTTCGCAACCCGGCTGGGCGCTGTCGGAAGTCGATGCGGCGTTTCCGCTTGAACTTCAGAGTCATGCGGGGCTGGAGGCGCAGGTTGCGGCGATCGCCGACGACATCGCTTACGACAATCACGATATAGACGACGGGTTGCGTTCGGGCATTCTCGATTTCGATGCCGTGACCGCTCTGCCATTCGTCGCACGTGGTTGGGCGGACGTGCTTCGGCGCTATCCCGATGTTCCTCCGCGCCGGTTGCGCCCCGAACTGATCCGCCAACAGATCGGCGTCATGGTGAACGACGTAATCTCGGAAACACGTTTGCGCATCGGTCGGAGCGGTGCGTCGTCGGCCAGTGACGTGCGCTCTGCACCCGCGCCACTGGTGGGGTTTTCCAAAGAGATGGCGGAAGACGAGCGTGTCCTGAAGCGTTTCATGTATGCGGAGCTTTACCATCACCCGCGCCAGATCGAGGTTGCGGAACAGGCGAGTGTTCTGATCGCCGGGCTGTTCGCAGCCTACCGCGCTACGCCCGACCTCCTGTCCGAAGAATGGCGCGAGACCCTGCCGGAAAGTGAACCCGGACGCAGCCGTCACATCGGCGATTTCATCGCGGGCATGACCGACCGCTATGCCATCTCGCGCTATCGCGAGTTTGTTGGGCCTGTGGAAATGCCCGAGGGATTCTGATTACGCTGCGCATCGTTGGAGTGCGTTATCGACAGCATCGACCGACGAGATCAAGTCGAACAGCAAGAGCGCCAGCGGTTCTTTCTTCCTCGCATGTATCGTCATCCGCCGGTCGAGATAATCATCGAAGCGCGCGCGATCGGGCAGGCAGCGCCGCACGAAGGGACAGCTTGGGTTCAGCCGTTAGGGCCTAGACGACGGCGTAAGGTAGAGAACGATGATCGACCCAGTCACTGCCGCAGCCCGTTTTGGCCTTGGTGCCCGACCCGACGATACTCGCGCGATCGACGAGACCCGTGCGTTGAACGATCAGTTGGACAAGTTTGAGCCGAAGCCTAGTGCCCTTGTCTCCGCACCCACACGGAGTGAGGTTGCGGGAAGTCTTGCCGAATATCTCGAGGAAACGCGCATGTTTCGCGCGCAGAACATGGGGAGTGGCAAGGCGGCACTGGCGACGACCGCCGCGATGATCTCCGACGGTACGCCTGCCGGAGGCACGGTGAAGGATGCAATCACGGCATCCCGTAAATATGCCAGCCAGACCGCCCGGACACAATATCTGTCGCTTGTCGGCGCGCGCATGAATGCAGCGCTTACGACCGAGGCGCCCTTCGTCGAGCGGATGGTCCATTTCTGGGCGAACCATTTCGCGATTTCGGTCGACAAACTGACTCTGATCGGGATGGGAGGATTGCTCGAGATGGAGGCGATCCGGCCGCATGTGCTCGGCAAGTTTTCGGATATGCTCCTCGCGGTAGAGCAGCATCCGGCGATGCTGCTGTACCTCGATCAAGCGCAATCGATCGGTCCCGATAGCGTCGTGGGTGTCCGTGTCGCGGCGCGCGGCCAGCGCAAGATCGGCCTCAACGAAAACCTCGCGCGCGAGATCATGGAACTGCACACGCTCGGTGTCCGTACCGGCTATACCCAAACGGACGTAACCGAGTTTGCACGCGCGATGACCGGATGGACCGTCGCGGGTCTGGCGCAGGGGCCGGTCGCCCGTGCGCTGGGTGCGAATGGATCGCCCGGAGATTTCGTGTTCGTGCCGGCGCTGCACGAACCCGGCGAACGCACGATCATGGGACGGCGTTACGCCGAACAGGGTGAGGCGCAGGCACGGCAGGTAATACTCCACATTGCAGCGCATCCGGCCACCGCAACGCATATCGCGACCAAGCTTGCGCGCCATTTCGCCGGAGACACGCCGCCGCCGTCGCTGGTTGCACGGCTGGCATCGCAATTCATGGCGACCGGTGGCGACTTGTCGGCGGTGTACCGCGTACTGATCGAGGCGCCGGAGCTTCAGACGCCACAACTCGCCAAGTTCAAGACGCCATGGGACTGGTCGGTGTCGGCCTTGCGTGCCGTCGGCACCCGGCAGATCGAGGGGCAGGCTGTTTCGGGCATGCTGACACAGCTGGGGCAGCCGGTGTGGAAACCGGGCTCTCCGGCCGGGTATGACGATCTGGACGCGAGTTGGGCCGGACCCGATGCGCTGATGCGCCGGGTCGAGCTGGCTTCACGGATTGCGGCGCGTACGGGTGGCGTGAAACTCGATCCGCGAAATCTTGCGGCAACTGTCTTGCCAGCAGGGGGTTCTACAACGACACTCGCGGCAATTTCTCGTGCCGAAAGCCCGGTGGAGGGTATCGCGTTGATGCTCGTCGCCCCCGAATTCATGCGGAGGTAGAATGTTCGATTTGCATATCGGTCGCCGGGGATTGTTGAAGACCGGCCTTGCGGGTGCTGGTGTGTCCGTTCTTCCGTCCATCGCATTCGCCGCTGCGCCAACCGAACGCCGGTTCGTCTTCATCATCCAGCGCGGCGCGGCGGACGGGCTCGGTACGATTATGCCCACCGGGGATCCTGGCTTCATGAGTGCGCGCGGTTCTCTCGAAGTACCGGGAGGGACGAAGCTCGACAGCATGTTCACGCTGCACCCTGCGCTTGCCGAGACCGCAAAGCTCTATGCGGGGCGACAGGCGCTTTTCGTCCACGCGGTTGCGTCGCGCTATCGCGACCGGTCGCATTTCGACGGGCAGAACGTCCTTGAGACCGGTGGGACGCAGCCATACCAGTTGCAGGACGGCTGGCTGAACCGTTTCCTTACGCTGATCCCGTCGAAACAGGCCGATGCCATCGCCGTGTCCTCGACGATTCCGGCGGCATTACGCGGCAAGGTGCAGGTCGCGTCCTATGCACCTTCGGCTCTGCCCCAGGCGTCGGACGACCTGCTCGCACGGGTGTCGTCGATGTACGCCGCCGACCCGATGCTCCATGGTTTGTGGGAACAGGCAATGACGACGCGGGCGATGACCGGCGACCTGAGCGATACGGGCGGCAAGAGTGCGGCGGCGACTGGTGCATTGGCCGCGCGCCTGCTGATGGGGCCGGACACGCGGATCGCGATGATCGAGACGGGCGGCTGGGATACGCACGCTGGCCAGAACGGCAGGCTGACGGCACAGCTTCGTGGCCTGGATGCGATGATCGCATCGCTCAGGACGGGGCTTGGTGTGCAGTGGGCGAATACGCTGGTGCTGGTCGCGACCGAGTTCGGACGAACGGTCGCGGTCAACGGCACCGGCGGTACCGATCATGGCACTGGCTCGGCCGCGATGCTGCTTGGCGGCGGTGTGTCGGGCGGGCGGGTGCTGGCGGACTGGCCGGGGTTGTCGGGCGCAAACCTTTATGAAGGCCGTGACCTGAAGCCGACCCTCAGCCTCGACACCCTGATCGCGGCATCGTTGGCGCAGCACTATGACCTCGATCCGGCGCGTGTGCGGGCTGCGCTGTTTCCCGACGAGACGGGTACGGGGATGCGTGAAACTTTGGTTCGGACCTGATGCAGGACGACGACCTGATCGACACGCCCGAAGGACCGATGACCTGGGCCGCGTGGAAGAAGAAAAACCCGGTGCAGATTCCGTCGCGCCGGACGAAGGGCAAGGATCTGCCCAACAAGGTGAAGCGGTTTACGGACCCGAAGTAGCGGCGGCGCTTCAATCTCGGCGAAACAGCCTCTAAGGGCGTGGCCATGACGCTCTACAAAGATTTCTCGGCGCACCTCGATGCTGCCCTTGATGCCGTGCCTGCCATCGCGGGACTCACGCGTAGCAATGTCGCGGTCGAACCGCCGCGCGATGCCAGCCATGGTGATTTGTCGACCAATGCTGCGATGGTCCTGGCCAAGAATGCCGGCATGGCCCCGCGCGCGCTTGCCGAGACGTTGAAGCCGTTGCTCGAAGCCGTGCCGGGCGTGACGGCGGTGGAAATCGCGGGGCCGGGGTTCATCAACCTGCGCCTTTCCGAAGACATATGGCGGACCGAACTCACGTCGATCCATGCGGCGGGTGACGGCTATGGTCGCTCGGATCTGGGCAGCGGCTCGACCGTGAACATCGAATATGTATCGGCCAACCCGACCGGGCCAATGCACATGGGGCATTGCCGTGGCGCGGTCGTCGGCGATGCGCTGGCGAGCCTGCTCGAATGGGTCGGGCACAAGGTAACGCGCGAATATTATGTCAACGACGCGGGCGCGCAGGTCGATGTCCTCGCGCGATCGGCGCATGTCCGGTATCGCGAGGCGCTCGGCGAAAGCGTCGGCGAAATTCCGGAAGGGTTGTATCCCGGCGAGTATCTGATTCCGGTGGGGCAGGCGCTCGCGGCGGAGTATCAGGGCAAATATACACATGCGCCGGAAAGCGAATGGCTGGTCCTGTTCCGGACCCGCGCGGTTGCGGCGATGCTGGAACTGATCAAGGCGGACCTCGCGCTGTTGGGAATCCATCACGACGTGTTCGCGTCGGAAGCCGATGTGCAGGCGGCGAGGAAGCCCGAGGCGGCGGAAGCGCGGCTACGGGCGCAAGATCTTGTTTATGATGGACAATTAGAGGCCCCGAAGGGCGAGATCGATCCCGATTGGGAACCGGTTACCCTGCCGCTGTTCCGCAGCACCGCGTTCGGCGACGACCAGGACAGGCCGATCCGCAAGTCCGACGGAAGCTGGACCTATTTCGGCGCCGACATGGCCTATCACTACCAGAAGTCCGAAAAGGCCGACGCGCTGATCGACATCTGGGGCGCTGACCACGCGGGGACGGTCAAACGCATCCGGGCGGCAGTCAACGCATTGACGGGCGGAAAGCCGTTCGATGTGAAGCTGATCCAGATGGTCCGGCTGCTGCGCAACGGCGAGCCGGTGAAAATGTCCAAGCGTTCCGGCAACTTCGTGACGCTTGCCGATGTCGTGAACGAAGTCGGCAAGGACGTCGTCCGTTTCACGATGCTGACACGCAAGGCCGATGCGCAGATGGACTTCGATTTCGCCAAGGTGGTCGAGGCGTCGAAGGACAATCCCGTCTTCTACGTCCAATACGCCCATGCGCGGATCATGTCGCTGGGGCGCAAGGCGGCGGAAGCGGGAATCTCCGCCGCATCGCCCGACCCCGCGCTGCTCGACGCCGAAGATCTGGAAGTCGTGAAACTCGCGGCGCAATTCCCGCGGATCATCGAATCCGCCGCACTTGCGCGAGAACCGCACAGGATCGCCTTCTATCTCTATGATCTGGCTGGTGCTTTCCATTCGTGGTTCAACGCGGGCAACGACCGGCCGGAACGGCGCGTGCTGGTGAATGTCCCAGAATTGGCCGCCGCACGGCTTTTCCTTGCCTATGGCATCGGACAAATTATCCGTAACGGTCTGTCGGTTATGGGCGTGACCGCCGTCGAGGAGATGTAGATTGAGCGAGATTGCGCGCGATCCGGCCGATGAAGACCGGCTGCCCTGGCTCGAAGCGGTTGTCGACGAGGGCGGCGACGACGGCGTGTCGGTGGGCAAGCTCGTCGCGCTGATCGTCGCGGCGCTGGTTGCGTTGGGCATCGTCATCGGCGGCGTCTGGGCGCTGCGCTCGCGCCAGGCGCCGCAGACGGCAACGACCGATCCGAAACTGATCGCCGCACCGGCGGGCGACTATAAGGTCAAGCCAGAGAACCCCGGCGGCATGAAGGTCGAGGGCAAGGGCGACAGCTCGTTCGCAACGTCCGAGGGGGCCGAGGCGAATGGAAAGATCGACACCAACGCACTACCCGAAACGCCGGTCAAGGGCGTGAAGGGTGCCGCCACCACCGACGCGGCGGGCAAGGCTTCCGCCAACCCCACCGTCGGCGTTCCCAAGGGCGTCGCGCCCCTCGTGGCCAAGCCGCCGGTCGTGATCAAGACACCGTCGCTCGCGGGCAGCGGCGTGTTGCAACTCGGCGCCTATGGTTCACAGGCAAAGGCGGACGCGGGCTGGAGTACGCTGTCGAAGAAGTTCGGCTTCCTGACCGGCCTGAACAAGTCGATCGCCCCCGCCGAAGTCGGCGGCGCGACAGTCTATCGCCTTCGCGTGGATGCGGGCGCGCAGTCGGCGGGTATTTGCGCGAAGCTGAAGGCCGCAGGCGAGAACTGCATCCAGGCGAATTGAGCGGCGTCGGGTCGGTCAATAGGCTTTGGTGCCGCTTACCTCGGCAATGACCGCCCGGGCCTTGGCAATGGCATCTGGCGTTTTGAGTTTGCCCGCCTGGATATCGTCGGCAAAGCTCATCAGGCGCGATCCGGACGCGGAGCCCGTCTCCGCGACTTCGGCGACCTTCACGCCCTTGCCCGTCACGATCGCCGCGTCCCACTGGCCGCGCACCGCCGCCCAATAATCCCTGGTTGCCGCCCAATAGGTGTCGGCCGCCGCGACATCGAACTTATCGTCCTTCACATAGGTGTTCAGTACCGTCTCCTGGACGAAGGGGACGATTTTTCCACCCACAAGTCCCTGCTTCAGATTGTCCTGCCAATGGATCCAGCCTGCGGGTGACGGGGAGTGGCGATTGATGCCGAGGTAGCGGTCGTACGGGGGGTGCCGCACTGCGTCGCGCCGGGCGAGTGGGCGCAAGGTCCAGCTCGAGCGCCAGCGCCGTACGCCACCCTCTTCGGTCCACTGGCCCCAGCTGCCGTAACGCGGGCTGTCGTCGGTCTGCCACACCGTTTGCGACCAGCGGCCCTTGCGCATCGAAGGCGGAACGTCGTCGAGCTTCCACTTTCCCTGCCCATCATAGGTCAACACGGTTTCGGGTTCGTAGGTCCAGTCTTGCCGCCAGTGTTTTATGACAAAGGTCTTTCCCTTGTCCTCGGTCACGACCAGCAGGTGCTGAAGTACGATGGTGCGTCCCGTATCAACGATCGCGCGGACAACCTCATGCCCGCCCGATACCTTGGCCGTGATCGGTGTGTAGTCGGCGCGCCAAGGTGTGGTTTCCTTCATGTCGAAGGTCACCTTGAAATTGCCAACCATCGCCAGGATCGACGCGCGATCGGCCTCGAACGCCGCCTTTTCGGCATCGGCCGCTTTCGATGCTACCGGCCCGTCGGCGAGTGCCGGTGTGGTTAGCGGTGCGGAGACAAATGCGGCTGCCAACAACAATGAGTAAATGTGAATTTTCATACTATTGCCTCTCATTATCAAAACTTGACACTAAGCGAGACCGACGCGTTGCGACCAGCCTGTGTGTAGGCATCCTTGACGGTCGATGTGTCGGCAAGGCCGCGCACATCGCTCCACCAGGAATATTTCTTGTCGAGGATGTTGAACACGCCAGCGCGTACCGTGGCGATCTCGCCCAGCCGGACATAGGCCGTCGTATCCAGGATCAGGAATTCATCGGGCCGGTACAGCGTGGCGGCGGTGACCGCGGTCAGTTCCTTCTGCCCCGAATAGGTCGCGATCACCTGCCCGCCGAAGCGCCTGCCCGGATCGTCATAACCAACGCCCATGACCATCTTCAGCGGATCGATCGACAGCAGCGGCGACCGTACACCCGTGGGGCTGGTCACCGTCCCCTCGCTATAGCTGACAGCGAATCGTCCTGAGAGGCCCGCGCGTTTGCCGACGGAAATACTCGCCTCGCCGCCGCTGATCTTCACGCGGTTCAGGTTGACGAACTGGTACACCGCCGGGTCGCCGGGGGTAAAGCTGCCGCCGACCACTTCCTGGCTGATGAATCCGCGATAATCACCGGTGAAGGCCGTTACCGACCCCCGTACCGGCCCGTTTGCCACGCGTACGCCGGCTTCCCACGTCTCGCTGGTTTCGGGGCGTAGATTCGGGTTGGGGACTGAGGTATAGCCCTGCGCCGGATTGGAGAAGAACTGGTTCACCTGCGTCGGTGACGGTGCCTTGAACCCTTGCGCATAGTTCACGAACACGTTCGCGCCGCCGCCGATCTTCACCATCACGCCCAGCTTTGGCGAGACGCGCGATCCGTCCTGTGCGGCGCTCGGCAGCGCGGGCGTCAGCGCATCGGGTTTCGGCGTCAGTTTATAATAATCGAACCGCAACGCCGGAAAGAGCGTGAACCGACCATCCGCAATCTCGATCGTGTCGGCGATATAGGCGCCCGCCAGAACATAATCGGTCGGTGGAAAGGCGCGCGTCGGAAACACATCGGGCGGCGTCGGTACAGTGCCGCCACGGAGTCCCTCTTGCCGTGTGCTGCTGAAATCGCCGCCATAGGCCAGCTTGTTGCGCAACCCGCCAACATCGAAATTGCTGCGCAGCTCTGCGCTGACGCCCCACACCTGGTTGTCGAAGGTGTTCAGCCGCGTCCTGTCCGCAGCCGTGTTGCGGTCCTCGGCCGTGAACTGGCTGTTCTTGGCCCATTGATACCAACCGGTCACTTGCGCGAAATCGATGAAGCCGTTGCCCTGATACCGCCAGTCGAGGCTGACCCGGTCGCGGCTGAGGTTGTCCTGCGCGGTCAGGCCGATCACGCTGGTCGGTGCCGTCACCACTGCCGCAATTCCGCTCAGCACGTTGGTGAAACTGTCGCTATCCAGGTGATCGACGGTCAGGCGGATCCGGTTCGCATCGTCCGGCGCCCACACGATTTTGCCGAGCAGCGCGTTCGACCGGCTGTTCTGCGGGTTGGGCCGTGTGCGCGTGGCGTTCGGCGAAGCGTTGGTCCCGGCATTGTCGTACTCATGTCCGTCACGCCGCGTATAGGATCCCATGACGGAGAATTTCCCTGCCGCCCCTGCGATGATCGCCGTCTCGGTGAACTTGTCGTCGGCGCTGTCGTACGATCCACGCAGCATTCCGCCATAGGCATTGCCGTCGCGCAGAAAATCGACAGGGTCGCTGGTGACGAAGCTGACCGCACCCGCAAGACCGTCCGACCCGTAGAGCGCCGACGCCGGGCCGCGCAGGATTTCGACCGACTTGATCAGCCCGAGGTCGACATAGTCGCCACGACCCGCCGACTGCGCGCCGAACTCAAATCCATCGGGCACGCGCACACCGTCGACCTGAACCAGGACGCGGTTGCCCTCCAGCCCGCGGATGTTGAACCCGGCATTGCCGTCCCGCCCGGTCACGCCCAGCGCCGCTCCGAAGCGGCTGGGCGCGCGACGGACGCTGACGCCGGGTTCGAACCGGACGAGATCCTTCACGTCGGAGGCGAGCGTATCGGCGATGTCATCGGCGGTAATCACCGAAACGCTCGCCGGGACGTCATAGACGGGGGTGGGAATACGCGTTCCGGTGACGACGATGCGATCCGCGCCGTCGTCTTCACTGGCAGCGGGTGCTGGAGCGCCCTGTGCCTGTGAGGACGTGGAGACCGAAACCGACGCGATGGCGATTATCGCCGCTCCCGTCAGGAAAGAACTGTTTACCGTGAACCCGGATGCTTTCGCCATATTGCCCCTATTAATGCAATTAAGAATGATTCGCATTTGCGATTAGGGAGTGTTGGGGGATTGGTCAATGAACATTGCGGACACGAAACCGATGCCTTGCGTTCGCAGTGTGTGGGGCTATCCAATTCCGCATGACCCCCGCGATCTTTGGCCTGTCCGGCCCTGTCCTGACCGATGACGAGCGCGCCTTTTTTGCGGACGCGAAACCGGCCGGATACATCCTGTTCAAGCGCAACTGTATCGACCAGGTTCAGCTTCGCGCGCTGACTGACGCTATCCGCGATCTCGAGGGGCGGAGCGACGTTGCTATCCTGATCGATCAGGAGGGCGGGCGCGTTGCGCGGATGCAGCCGCCGGAGTGGCCCGCGTTCCCGACGGGCGAGGCGTTCGACCGGCTTTATGATGTCGCGCCGATTTCGGCGCTGGAGGCGGCACGATCGAATGCGCGCGCGCTGGGGCTTATGCTGGCAGAGGTGGGTATTACCGTCGATTGTCTGCCACTGCTCGACGTGCGCGTGCCCGAAACGCATCCGGCGATCGGCGACCGCGCACTGGGCAGCGACCCGTTGCGGGTGGCCTCGCTCGGGCGCGCCGTCATCGACGGCCTGCGTGACGGCGGCGTGGTCGGCGTGGTCAAGCACATGCCGGGGCAGGGGCGCGCGGTGGTAGACAGCCACCATCACCTGCCGGTGGTGGATGCCGACGACGCGACGCTTGCCGCCGACCTTGCGCCGTTCGCAAAGCTCAACGATGCGCCGATGGGAATGACGGGGCATATCGTTTTCCCCGCCTGGGATGCGGAACGCCCGGTGACGCTGTCGCCGACGATCATCCATGACGTGATCCGGGGGCGGATCGGGTTCGACGGCCTGTTGATGAGCGACGACCTCGACATGAAGGCGTTGCAGGGGGAGGTCGCCGACCGTGCGGCGGGGTGTGTTGCGGCGGGGTGCGATATCGCGCTCAATTGCTGGGCGCGGATGGACGAGATGGTGGCGATTGCAGGGGCGTTACCGGAGATTACCGATATCGGGCGCACAAGGCTGGATCGCGCGATGGCGACGATTGCGCCGGTCGATGATTTTGCGGCGTTGCCGGCGTTGATTGCGAAGCGGGATGAGCTTCTTGCGCTCGCCACTTGATCGTCACCCCGGCGCAGGCCGGGGCCTATTCGCCTCTCGTCGGCGCGCGCAGGTTGAAACGCGTATAGGCCCCGGCCTGCGCCGGGGTGACGGATAATGACCGAGACCGAATCCCTCACCGTCGATCTCGGCGCATGGGAAGGGCCGCTCGACCTGTTGCTGGCGCTTGCACGGAGCCAGAAGGTCGATTTGCGGGCGCTGTCGATCCTGACTTTGGTCGATCAATATATCGATTATCTGAAGCGCGCGGGTGCCGATCACCTCGACCAGGCGGCGGACTATCTCGTGATGGCGGCATGGCTCGCCTATCTCAAATCCTGCCTCTTGCTGCCAAAGGCGGAACAGGCGGACCCGAGCCCCGAGGAACTGGCGTGGCGGCTGCAACAGCGGTTGATGCGGCTCGATGCCATGCGCGATGCCGGTGCACGGCTGATGGCGCGTGACCGGATCGACCGTGATGTGTTCATGCGCCTGAATCCGGAAGGGCTGGCGACCGACCGCCACATCCTGTGGCATGCGACGCTCTATGACCTCATCGCCGCCTATGGCCGGGTGAAGGCGCGGACGGCGCCCGTCATGCACCGTATCGAACGCCGCCCGGTGATGACGCTCGACGCCGCCATCGCGCGCGTCGAGGCAATGATCGGGCGGATGCGCGACTGGACGGCGATAGCCGCGTTCATGCCGCGCGAGGGCGATCCGGATTTCCGGCGTTCGGCATTGGCATCGACTGTCGTCGCGACGCTGGAACTCGCGCGGCGCGGTACGCTGGACCTGCGGCAGGATGCGCCGTTCGGGCCGATACTGGTCAAGGCGGCATGACCCCGGCGTCGGATCTGGAACGGGCGGTCGAGGCGCTGGTGTTCGCTAGCGCAGGACCGCTTACGGCGGACGATATCGCGCGGCGACTCGATGTGCCGGACGTGACCGATGCTTTGCAGCGCGTGGCGGAACGGCATGCCGGGCATGGCATCGAACTGGTCGAACGCGGCGGGCGCTGGCATTTCCAGACCGCTGCCGACCTCGCGCATCTGTTGCGTGAAACGCGTGATGTCGCGCGTCGGCTCAGTCGGGCGGCAGTCGAGACGCTCGCGATCATCGCCTATCACGAGCCGGTCAGCCGCGCCGAGATCGAGGCGATTCGCGGGGTGCAGATCTCCAAGGGGACGATCGACGTACTGATCGAGGCGGGCTGGATCGCCCCCGCAGGGCGCCGCGAAGTACCCGGACGGTCGCTGACCTATGCAACCACTCCCGATTTTTTAACCAGTTTCGGCCTAGCGGATCGACGCGACTTGCCGGGTATCGACGACTTGCGCGCAGCCGGGCTTTTGGAGCCTGTCGATGCCGAGTGGGATACGGAACTGGAAAGCGCGGACGAGAACGACTAAGTAAGGTTAAATTTTCCGGAGTTCGATCTATGGGCCTGTCGCTGCCACATATTCTGATTTTTGCCGTTATCGCGATCCTGCTGCTCGGTGGCGGACGATTCTCGTCGATGATGGGCGACGTCGCCAAGGGCGTGAAGAACTTCAAGAAGGGCATGGCCGAAGAAGATTCGGTGACGCCCGTGAAAGACGTGACGCCGCTGATCGAGGGGCGTTCCGCCGCCGACATCATCGCCGAGCACGAAGCGAAAAAGGCAGCCGCGGCGCGCGACGCGCAGGCATAATCAAGACCGCCGCAGCTGGGCCGAGGGGTGGGACTCCGGCCTGTGTAGCGGCGACGATCAAGGTTTTTGTTCGAATGATCCGAGGCTGAAGCCCACCCATGTTCGATGTTGCGCCTTCGGAATTCATCCTGTTCGCTTTGGTGGCGCTGGTCGTCATCGGGCCGAAGGACCTGCCCAAAGCGATGCGCGTGGTCGGCCGCTTCGTCGGCAAGGCGCGCGGCATGGCACGCCATTTCCGTTCCGGCTTCGACGCGATGGTCCGCGAGGCCGAGCTCGAGGAAATGGAAAAGAAGTGGAAAGAGGAAAACGAGCGGATCATGCGCGAGCATAGTGTGCTGACCGACGCGGTGAACGCCGCACCGGCACCGGCACCGGCGTCGCTGCCCGCGCCGGTCGAGGAACGCGTCGCTCCGACCGACCCGACAACAGCTGTCGCAACGCCGACCTCTCCTGAAGAGAAAGCGGCATGAGCGAGGCCGATCCCGCTGACATCGACGCCTCGCGCGCGCCGTTGCTCGAGCACCTGGTCGAGCTGCGTTCGCGGCTGCTGAAGGCGTTCGGCGCCTATGCGATCGCGTTCGCCATCTGCTATTATTTCTCGAAGCCGATCTTTGCCGTGCTGGTGCAGCCCTTGCTCGCGGCGGGGCAAAAGAAGCTGATCTACACCCAGATTTTCGAGGCGTTCTTCGTCGATATCAAGGTTGCGGCGTTCGCGGCGATCATGGTGGCATTTCCGGTGATCGCCAACCAGATCTGGCAGTTCGTGGCGCCGGGGCTCTATCGCAAGGAAAAGCGCGCTCTGCTGCCATTCCTGATGGCGACGCCGATCCTGTTTACGGCGGGCGCCTGTCTTGCCTATTTCATGGCGATTCCGCTGGCGCTGCATTTCCTGCTGGGACCGAATTTCCAGGGGATGGTCGGCGGCGTCCAGCAGGAGGCGCTGCCCGGTGTCGGCAACTACCTTGGCTTCGTGATGCAGTTCCTGTTCGGGTTCGGCATCGCGTTCCTGTTGCCTGTGCTGCTCATGCTGCTCGAACAGGGCGGGCTGATCACGCGCAAACAACTGATCAGCGCACGGCGGTACGCAATCGTCGGCGCGTTTGGTATCGCGATGGTGCTGACGCCGCCCGACATCGGGTCGATGCTGTTGCTCGCGGTGCCGCTGTGCTTTCTCTATGAACTGACCATCGTCGCGACCTGGTTCACCGATCGCGCCCGGCGCAAGGCCAGGGCCGAAGATACGGCGACCGACTAATCCCAAAAATATGGGTCCGAAGAGTGCGCCGGGGGGTGGTGCAGTCTTCGGACCCTAAAACCGGATGGCGAGAGCGGGGGGGCAAAAGGCCGCCATCCGAAAACGAAAACGTCGCACCTGCGGTCGGGTTCCGGCTTCCCGCAAAAAAAGTTCAGACGTTATTTTCCGTAGCGGCATCCAGCATCACGGGCACGACAATCGAGAAGCTGGTGCGCGCGTCGTTCCGTTCCAGCGGCGACCGCAACTGCCGTGCAAGACCCTCGACGATCCTGTATGCCGACCGATTGACGAGCGGTTCAACGGCCAGCGCCGTCGATGAAATGGTGAAGCGCGCAACATCGGGCTTCGCATCATTGACCAGCGACACCGCAATCGGGGCCTGCGCATCGGTCAGCAGGCTGGCCTCAGCCAGTTCGGTGAACAGGAAAGCAAGCGGCGTCGCGACGTCCTGTCCGATATTGATGGATACTGCAGCAAGGGTGATCGCCGGTGTTTCGCCGTTTACCCGCCCGTTCGCGCGGAAATTGGCGACGAGTTCGCTGAGCAATGCGCGGGCGTCGATGCCGTTGTTCGCCTCGAGCTCGGCATAGTGATTACGATGGACGATTGCGAGTGCATCGACGCGTCGCTGGATACTGGCATAGGCGTTGGCAGCGTCAGGCGTTCCTGAATCCCGGGCATGCAGGCTGATCAGGCTGGCGATGACCTGAAGGTTGTTTTTAACCCTGTGGTGGACCTCGCGGGTCAGGCGGACCTGATTGGCAAGTGCGCCTTCGACCTCATGCTCGCGATCTGCCAGGCGATCCGCATAGGCGGTAAAGCTGCTTTCCAGTTCACGGATCTCGATTGCCGGAGTGCCGGCAAGAACGCGGCGCGCCGACCCGGGTTCATAGGTGACGACGGCAACGCGCAATGCCTTCAGCGGGCGGATGAGCAGACGGTCGACAATGTAAAATCCGATTATCGATGCGGATGCCCACATTAGCAGCGGCAAGAATGCGAGCAGCGCTTCGGCAGCGCCGAACGATGCGCTGCTGACGGTCATCGACAGGGTCATGTTCCCGATGCCGACCGGCAACGATGCCTCTTCCGTTCGCCCAAGGATGTCGTCGCCCGATCGCTCGATGACGACCAGCGGGCTGCCCTCGATCTCGATGGTGAGCCGATAGGGCAGACCATAGCCCTCGGGCCGCGCAAAGCGGGCAATCGTCGTTGGCGCATAGCGGACCACGGCGACGCTGGATCCCGTGGGCGATGGCACGATCAAGTCGAGATCGTCGCCACTCCGCGTCAGCGACACATCGGCATTCGAGAACAATGTGGGGGGTCGCGAAACCGAAAGGCTGCTGCTCGAACAGATTGCAGTAGACGATGTCCCGAACAGCGCGAACCGTACACTGCCCGACCCGTGCGCGCGCAACAGCGCACTGGCGCGCATACAGGTTTGATTATTGTCGGCCTGTGCGTCGATCGCCTGCAAGGCCTGACGAAGGGTGAATATGTCGGTCGACAGTTCGGTCGCCAGTTTGCGGCTGGCCTCGGTCGTGGCAATGCGCAGCTCGGCACGCCTTTGCTCGTCCGCAGTGCGGGTCGTCTGCAATGATGCCAGCAATGCGATGATACCCAGCGGCATCAGCGCGAGCGAGAGGATGACAATTATCTTGGCGGTGGTGTGGAGTCGCGCGAATGCGTCGAGCCAGCGAGCGGATCGTCCGTGCGAGGACACGGGCGTCGTCAGTCTAGTCGGCGCAGGAGGTCGAGCAGTTCGTCAGGAACATCTTCCTCGACGGCGGACTGAAACGCTTTGCGCAAGGCCGAACCCACATCGGACGGCGACGACATCGGCGGCTTTGGCCGGCCGGATTTAGGCTGCTGCCCCCGATCTTTCTCAGACCGTTCTGCCGCAGGCCGTTCTACCAAGACGTTGTCCCTTACCATTCCCGCTGCTTGTCCACACCGCACGATACCGGACGGACGATCAACCGCTACCAAAAAAGATGCGGGACGTTGCCGTAGTGATCCCGCACCCATGAAACTATTTCCGCCCTCGTTGGTTCCCTACATTGCGGGAATTACGCAACCGTAACAGTCCGACGCGGCTTTGGCGTGACAGACGGGGGGTTGCAACACGCAAAAGACAGTCCGACAGACGTCGGATGCAACGCAAAAGGACTTCATTTTAATGTCGCTCGGACAGCAGCTCGCGCCCCACCTTCCTTTCGTCCGTCGTTATGCCCGCGCACTGACCGGCAGCCAGACGCATGGTGATGCTTATGTGCGCGCAACGCTCGAAGCGATCATCGCGGCGCCAGAAGAATTTCCGAAAGACGTCGATCCACGGCTCGGTCTTTATCGAACATTTCAGGCAATCTGGACCTCGACGAACATAGGGAGTGGCGAAATCGATGAAAATGTCGGCGATCGTGACGCGATCGCGCGCGCGCGTCTTTCACGCATAGCGCCGCGTTCGCGCCAGGCGTTGCTGCTGACCGCGATGGAAGGGTTCACGTCCGACGACGCTGCTTACCTGATCGGCGCCGATCGCGAGGAAGTCGATGCGCTGGTTGCAGAAGCGCTGTCGGATATCGAAACCCAAACGCGGTCGAATGTCTTGATCATCGAGGACGAACCGATGATCGCCATGGATATAGAAACCATCGTCCGCGACCTTGGCCATGGAGTGACCGGTATTGCCGTCACAGCCGACGAGGCTGTTGCGCTGGCCAGGGAGTCGCGTCCTGGCCTCGTGCTGGCGGATATTCAACTCGCCGACAACAGCTCCGGGATCGACGCCGTAAAGGACATTCTGGCTGAATTCAGCGTGCCGGTTATCTTCATAACCGCATTCCCGGAACGTCTGTTGACGGGCGAGCGTCCCGAACCGACGTTCCTCATCACCAAGCCATTTCAGCGCGCCACCGTAAAGGCGGCCATTGCACAGGCACTGTTTTTCGACGAGGCAACCGTTCCGGCTGCGTGATGGAACCCGCCGCGCGCGCCGCGCGTTTATTGGTTATGGCGGAGCAAAACATGTCGAATGATCCTGTGATTCACGAAACTGCTACCCAGGCGCGCGCGGGCACCGGCCCGGGGGTGATGCGGTACGTGCTGCTTGCGTCCATCGTCCTTGTGGTCGTTGCGTTTGCCGTCATCGTCGCTTTCGGCTGGATGTGATGATTGCCGGAAAGAAGCCCGAGCAGGGCTTCGATCGCGAGGCCGAGCGCGTCGCGTTATCAGACAGCGACTTCAAGGCGGAACTAGCGCTTGTGATTCCCCAGCTTCGTGCCTTTGGGCGGTCGCTGTCGGGTAACCGCGACCTCGCGGACGACCTCGTGCAGGAAACATTGTTAAAGGCCTGGGCGGCACGCAGCCGGTTTCAGGCGGGCACGAACATGCGTGCATGGACTTTCATCATCCTGCGCAATCTGTTCCTGTCCCAGATGCGTCGTTCGCGATTCACCGGGGAGTGGGACGACCTCGTTGCCGATCGCTTGCTCGCAGCGCCAGCAAGCCAGGATCGCCAAATCGAACTCGGTGACGTCGAGCGCGCGCTTCAGCATTTGCCTGCGTCGCAGCGTGAAGCTCTGATTCTGGTCGGTGCCGGTGGCTTTGCCTATGAAGAAGCTGCTGAAATATGCGGTGTTGCTGTGGGTACGATCAAGAGCCGGGTTGCGCGCGGACGCGTCGCGCTGGAAGCGTTGATGGTCGGCAGCGACCTTACACCCCGGGCAGATCATGATCGCGGCGAGGCCAGTGCCCTCGATACGATCATGAACGAAGTCGAAGTCCTCAGCCGCCACGCACCCGAATAGCGGTCTGTTCGTCGATCTGGGCAAGCAGGCCGCGAAAAGTTGCTGCGTCATCTGACATTGGCGCGAAGGTCTGACGCAGTGCACGACCCACGCCGTCGTGCCGATGCGGCATTCCGACAGTATTCGGGCGAGGTAGCTTGTCGAGAGCGGCGCGACGTTCCATTCTTGTTCAACGATGCAACACCCCGATGTTTCCACGTTTGATACACAAACGCTTGACGATGCTCTGGACAGGGCAGTCAACCACT
>JBDUBD010000044.1:0-21625 GCA_040004295.1 Sphingomonadales bacterium
CGACCGTGTCGCCGTTGCCGAAGCCGTTGAACGCGGTCCGCATCGCGCAGCCATAAGCGCCGAGCATGCCGATCTCGATATAGTCGCCAGCCTCGACATCGGCAGGCAGATCGAACGGCCCGACCATATAGTCGAGGTCGTCGCAGGTCGGCCCATAGAAGCTGAACCCGTGTGGCTTGGCGCGGCTCGGTTCGTCACGGAGCAGTTCGACCGGGAAACGCCAGCCGATATGCGCAGCATCGAACAGCGCACCATAGGCGCCGTCGTTGATGTACAACTCGTCACCGCGACGCTTTTCGACGCGCACGATCAGTGACGAATATTCGGCGCAAAGTGCGCGACCGGGTTCGCACCACAATTCGGATGAATAGCTGACGGGCAGGCTCTCAAACGCCTTGTGAATAACATCGAAATATAGATCGAGCGGTGGCGGCTCCATGCCGGGGTAGGACGAAGGGAAACCGCCGCCGACATCGACGACATCCACCGTAACACCCGCCAGCACGATCGCCGCACGGACGCGCTCCAAGGCGTCGGAGTAGGCGGCTGGCGTCATCGCCTGCGATCCGACATGGAAGCAGACGCCGAGCGCATCGGCGGCCTGACGTGCCGCAATCAGCAGTCCACGCAATTCGTCGGGCGCCGCGCCGAACTTCGACGCGAGGCTCAGCTTCGAGTGCTCCGAAGAGACGCGCACCCGGACACAGAGCGTCAGGTCGGTTGCGCTCTTGGTCGCGCGCATGATCTTCTCGAGCTCTTCTTCCGTATCGAGCGAGAAGGTGCGGACGCCGTGGGAAAAATATGCCTCGGCAATCGCTTCCTCGGCCTTGACCGGGTGCATGAAGCACGGGGTCGCCTCTGGCGCGATATTGGCAACCAGCCCCACTTCGGCAATCGACGCGACGTCGAAATGCGTGATGCCGCTGTCCCACAGCAGGGCGATGAGGTCAGGAGAAGGGTTCGCCTTGACTGCATAGATCGAGCGACCCGGAAACTTCTCCACGAAGAATCGGGCCGCACGACGTGCTGCGTGCGGGCGAATGAGCGTAACCGGCTGGACCGGTTTCAGGGACGACGCTAGCCCCAGCGCGCTATGATGCTTGTGCAACTCAAGAGACCTCCAATTGCCTTGCGGCATGTCGTCGAAAAGCTGCCTTGCGGTGGAAGTCCCATGGAGCAGCGGAAGGCGCATATATGGGTGGGGGTTCCCCATGTAAAGGAGCACGGAAAGTTCGTGTCCCAAAAGCGTCATAGGAGCGCCGAAACGTGAGAAATCCGAGCCTTTCCGGTGTTCTAGATGCAGCACAGGCCGTTGCCTTGGTCGTGCCGCCAACGCCGCTGTTAACTTTCGGAATTGACGGAAAGACAGTCTTTGCCAAGGCTGAGTCGTTACAGCCCGTGGGCGCATTCAAGCTGCGCGGGGCATGGCATCGGTTGACGTCGATGACGGACGCCGAACGCGCGAGAGGTGTAGTTGCGTTTTCGTCCGGAAACCATGCGCAGGGCGTCGCCTGGGCGGCAAAGCGCCTGGCATTGCTGCGGCCATCGTGATGCCCTCTGACGCTCCCGTAGCGAAGCTGGAAGGAACACGCGCGCTGGGTGCGGAAATCATACTGTATGACAGGGCGACGCAAAGCCGCGAATCGCTGGCGGCGGCGCTGGCCGAAGAACGTGGGGCAACCCTTGTGCCAAGTTTCGACGATCCTTGGGTGATCGAGGGGCAGGGGAGTGCGGCGATCGAAGCACAGCATCAGATGGCGGCGCTGGGTATCGAATCACCGGATTTGATCGTCACGCCGTGTGGCGGCGGTGGGCTGGCCTCGGGTCTGGCACTGGCTTGCTCAGATGGTGAGATCATCGTCGCAGAGCCCGATCACTGGGACGACATGGGTAGGTCGCTGAGACAGGGTGTGATCGTCGAGGTGGAAAAGGACGCGCCGCCGACAGCTTGCGATGCCCTGATGACGCGGCGCGTCTCCGACCTGACGTTCGGGATCCTCAAAGCGCGCGGCGCGCGCGGAGTCAGTGTTTCGGAGGACGAGATCGAAGATGCGATCCGCTTCGCTTTTGGGACTCTGCATCTTGTCATCGAACCCGGCGGAGCGGTAGCGCTTGCCGCGATACTCACTGGCAAGATTGCACCGACTGACCGTACGCTGGTGATCCTGTCGGGCGGCAACATCGACGCTGCGCATTTTGCGGCAGTGCTAGGGCTTGGACGATGACCGAACTCCTTGCCGGAATCCTGATGCTGGCCGTGTTCGCACTGATCGCAGGTGGCATCTACCTGCTGCGGAAAGGCAGTGACCGGAAGCGGGGCACGTTGATGCTGATAGCCGCGGTCGTCATGTTCGCGAACGTCTTGATAATGACACTGTAACAATCAGGCGGATTACCTATTCGCCCGGATTGTCAGCGGATCGGCGAATTCGGCGCCAGACGCATGTCGAGATAATTATCGACGGACTGCATCATCTCCACGCCCTCCTTCTCGAAGAAGTGGTTGGCGCCTTTGATCTCGTCGTGATGGATCGTGATGTGCTTTTGCGTTCGCAGCTTGTCGACAAGCTTCTGCACAGCGTTGGGCGTCACGACCTCGTCGCCGGTCCCCTGGATAATGATCCCCGATGAGGGGCAGGGTGCGAGGAAGGTGAAGTCATACATGTTCGCCGGTGGCGCGATCGAGATGAAACCGCGGATTTCCGGACGGCGCATCAGCAACTGCATGCCAATCCACGCACCGAAGCTGAACCCGGCGATCCAGGTCGTCTGTGCTTCGGGATGGACCTGCTGCACCCAATCGAGCGCCGAGGCGGCGTCGGACAATTCGCCAACGCCGTTGTCGAACGTGCCCTGCGACTTGCCGACGCCGCGGAAGTTGAAGCGCAAGGTAGCGAAACCGCGACGGACAAACGTCTGGTACAGTTGCTGCACGATGCGGTTGTTCATCGTCCCGCCCGACTGCGGGTGTGGGTGAAGGATCATCGCAACGGGTGCGCGCGAACGAGGGCCTGGATTAAAACGACCTTCGAGACGGCCCTCGGGCCCCGGAATGATGACTTCGGGCAAATTTCCACCTGAATGTTGAGCCGCGCACGAGGCGCAGAGCTTGGCGATTTCTGGCGCGGTATATAGGGAGGGATGTCACAATCGCAACTTCGCGAGCATCCGAGGACGCATTTGACTTGGCCGACCGGCTTTATCTCGATCACGCGGCCACGACGCCGGTTCTGGCTGTCGCACGAGTGGCGGTTGCGCAGGGACTCGAGCAATGGGCGAATCCATCCTCGCCGCATGGGCCGGGACGTGCGGCGCGGGCGGCACTCGACGATGCCCGGTCACGCATTCGCGAGGCGCTGGGGTGGACCGGCGAGGTGGTTTTCACCAGCGGTGCGACCGAGGCTATCGGGATTGGTTTGACACGAACTGGTGCCGATGCAGTTCTGGTTTCCTCGGTCGAACATGACGCGGTGATGCGCCTGGCCGAGCGCGCGGTCGTGCTGCCCGTCGATGCAAACGGAGTTGTCGCCTCACACACGGTAGAGGCGCGGCTCGGTGCTCTGGGCGCGCGACGACCGCTAGTTGCCATCCAGTCGGCCAACAACGAGACCGGTGTGATGCAGGCGCTTGAAACGCTCGCACCACTGGTACGACGCGCGGGTGGACTGATCTTCGCCGACGTTGCGCAAACGGCTGGCAAGCAGGCGTTGCCAGACGCCGATCTGATCGCAATTTCGGCCCACAAATTCGGCGGCCCGCCAGGGATCGGCGCGTTGCTGGTCCGGGATTTCGGCATGTTGTCGCCGACCGGCGGACAGGAGCAGGGGTATCGTGCAGGGACCGAAAACCTGCCGGGAGTGCTCGGCATGGCGGCGGCTTTGGAATCATCGCGGACCTGGATCGATCGCGCGGCAGATCTTCGTGCCCATCTTGATGGCGCTATCGATGCGAGTGGCGGCCAGATAGTTGCGCGGACATCTCTGCGGACCCCGACGATCGCGTCATACCGGATGCCGGGGGTGACGGCGGCTGCGCAACTCATCCAGTTCGATATCGCCGGTATAGCGGTATCGGCAGGAAGTGCGTGTTCGTCGGGGAGCCTGCGGCCCAGTCATGTCCTGACGGCAATGGGCTGGAAGGAAGCCGAAGCAGCAGAGGTCGTGCGTGTCAGCTTCGGTCCCGACACAACCCGCGCAGACGTCTATCGGTTCGTCGAAGTGTGGCAGCGGATTGCCGGTAACGCGGTGCGACGGGCAGGATGATCTACCTCGATTATCAGGCAACGACGCCTCTTGCCCCCCAAGCACGCGCGGCAATGCTGCCGTGGCTGGCCGCCGAAGGTTCGGCCAATCCGCATTCGTCGCCCGCGCCCGCGCGCGCGGCGAAGGCGGCGGTCGAAGTTGCACGCGAGGCAGTAGCCGCACTTCTTCCATCCGGCGGAAAACTCTATTTCACCAGCGGCGCTACCGAGGCCGCCAACTGGGCACTTCGTGGGTCTGGCGCGCGACGCATTGCGGTGTTGGCGACCGAACATGCGGCCGTTCTCGACACGGCGCTCTGGATGGGCGCGAACGGTGCAGATGTAACCGTATTGCCCGTTGATGCGACCGGTGTCGTCAATGCCAGCGCTTTGCCCAAAGGGAACGATCTTATCGCAGTTATGCTGGTCAATAACGAGATCGGCACGGTGCAGCCGGTGGGCGCCATTGCCGCAGCGGCGCCCAATTCTCTTATCTTCTGCGACGCTGTTCAGAGCTTTGGGCGCGTTGCCATTCCCGACGGCGTCGATCTCGTGGCGATCAGCGCACACAAGATCCACGGTCCGAAGGGGATCGGCGCGCTTTGGGTCCGCGACGGGATTCCGCTCGAACCGCTCATGTTCGGCGGGGGGCAGGAAGGTGGGCTGCGATCAGGCACGCTGTCGCCTGCCTTGTGTGCAGGTTTCGGGGCGGCAGCGACGTTGGCAGCGGCGCGATTCGATGAAGATGCAGTGCATGTCGAACAGCTCTGGGCCGCCGCCATTGCACGGCTCTCTGCCGATTGGATGATCAATGGAACAACGGAGTCTCGTTGGCACGGCAACCTGAACGTCCGTCGTGACGGACTGGATGCCGCGCGTCTCATTTCCGATCTGCGCGATATCGCATTTTCGGCGGGTTCTGCGTGCGCGAGCGGATCGGGGCGGCCCAGTCATGTTTTGAAGGCTATCGGTCTGGACAATGCCCAGGCGCGGTCGAGCATCCGGATCGGGTTCGGGCGCTATACGACCAAGAACGAATTGATCGAAGCGATCGACCGCATCGATGCCGCAGCCGATGCGCAACTGCGGATCTCTGCATGATACGGGTGCGGTTTGTGAGTGCGGATGGTCGTTCGACGATCGACGCCAGAGGAGAGCCGGGTACAATCCTGCTCGACCTCGCTCAAGCCAACAACCAGCCGCTCGAGGGGACATGCGAGGGCCAGATGGCTTGTTCGACGTGCCACATTATTGTCGATCCGGCGGATTTCGCACGTCTGCCTCGGTCGAGTGATGATGAGGAAGACATGCTCGACCTGGCGGCGGGCGTGACGCGGACGAGCCGCCTGGCTTGCCAGATCGTCCTGGACGAAACTCTTAATGGTCTCACTGTCCACATCCCTGGCGAAGTCCGGAACATGCAGGGGCGGTAGGTGTTCCGCTTCCGCGCCTCGCAGGCGCAGGAGGAGATAACTATGAAACTTTTGGGATTGCTTGGAGCCGGCCTTTTAGGCGCCGCGGCGCTGCTGCCGACATCAGCCAGTGCTGCACCAGCAACGCCATCAGGTGCGACAGCTATTGCGGTTGCTGGCGCTTATGGCTCGAGCCGAAGGGTAGTCGTGCGGGAACACACAGTTGTCCGCCGTGGACCGCAGTGGCACGGTAACCGCTGGGGCAATCGTCGGGTTTGTGAAAACCGCTGGCGCGGTGGTCGTCAGGTACGTGTCTGCCGCACCGTTCGCTATCGCAGATGAAGTTGGTGTCGCTTCTCTCGGCAGAGAGAAGCGACACGCTTTAATCAGATGAAGCTGACGTTCATGTTGTAACGGCGGCGGCGACGCATTGCCGAGCCGACGATACCAAAACCGGCAAGCATCATGGCCCATGTTGCGGGCTCGGGCACAGCGCCCGTTGTTTCACGAATGATCTTGGTACGCAGCGTCGCTTCAAAATCGCCGAAATCGTTTGCGACGACTGAGAACGACCCGGTTCCGCCCTGAACGTCGGGGCAATCTGTCGGGGAACCGATGGCGAGGCAGTTGATCTGGTCGATACCGGCGGCGAGTGCGTTGGACCGTGCGGTTGCCAGATTGCCAATGTTGTTGAAGCCGTCAGTCGAAACGTCGATGACCTGGCGGGTCGATTGGACATTGTTTCCGAAGATGTCGGCCGTTGCCGTCGTAAGCGCGCCCGCAATGTTCGTGCTGCCGCCGTTATATGTCATGCCGTTCAGCGCAGAGATCAGCGAAGCGAAGTTCGCGTTGGTTATTTCCTTCATGGTGAAAAGCGTCGAGACGTTGGTCGAGAACTGATAGATTCCGATCGCGACCGAGCCATCGCGCGCCAGAACGCTGAGGTCGCTCAGAGCATTGATATAGCCCTGCTTCTGCAGGTTGAAATTCGCCAGACCGATGCTGCCCGAGGTATCGATGGCAAGTGCCAGTTCGATCGTCGCGGCTTGGCTTGCTGCAGGCATTGCTACGCCCAGCGCAACACTGCCCAAAAGAGCACAGATAGAATTCATTCGCATGGTGTATACTCCGAGTGGTGTGATGACCGTTTTTTCGGTCTTTGGTTTGCGACCCTCGGACGTTCGGGAATTTAGCCCCGTGAACTTGCTTAACGCCAGGTGAATGTCATTTCCATACCCGAAACGACTTTTCGGTCCCGAAATGGGGCAAGCAGATTGATTTTTAAGTCGGGTCTCTCCATATGCCCGCGCGGAAGTCGGGCGGACGGAGCTCTCGCCAACCTGGTCAGATCCGGAAGGAAGCAGCCACAACGAATTCGCGCCGGGTCGTTCCGGCTTCCACCGCGCAAGGCTCGCCTGCGCGGCCAGCGAAACTTCGTTTCGACTGACGAAGCGGCTTTGCCGCTTCGTGCCATATCGCTAAGCAGGTTCCAGTGACCAGCCCCCAACCCTATCGCGTTCTCGCGCGCAAATACCGACCGCAGCGATTCTCCGAACTGATCGGACAGGATGCTATGGTCCGCACGCTGGGCAATGCGATCAAGCGCGACCGGCTTGCACACGCATTTCTGATGACCGGCGTACGCGGTGTCGGCAAGACATCGACCGCGCGCCTGATCGCCAAAGCGCTTAACTGTATTGGTCCTGACGGGCAGGGCGGCCCGACGATCGATCCCTGCGGCGTCTGCGAGCCGTGTGTCGCGATTGCCGAGGGGCGGCATGTCGACGTGATCGAGATGGATGCCGCGTCGCACACCGGCGTCGACGACGTCCGCGAGATCATCGAGGCGGTGCGCTATGCTGCGGTCTCGGCGCGCTTCAAGGTGTACATCATCGACGAAGTCCACATGCTGTCGAAGAACGCATTCAACGCGTTGCTAAAAACGCTCGAAGAGCCGCCGGCCCATGTGAAATTCCTGTTCGCGACGACCGAGGTACAGAAGGTGCCGGTAACCGTACTGTCACGGTGCCAGCGGTTCGATCTCCGGCGCATTTCGGCGGAAATGCTCGCCACACATTTTGCGAGTATCGCCGTTGCCGAAGAGGTCGAAGTCGATCCCCAGGCCATGCTGCTGATCGCGCGTGCAGCCGAGGGGTCGGTTCGCGACGGGCTGTCGATCCTCGATCAGGCGATTGCCCATGCCGATATGGATGGCGGAGGTTCTGTCAGTGCAGAGGCCGTGCGTGGGATGCTCGGCCTTTCGGATCGTGGCGCTCTGCGCGATCTGTTCGGGCTGTTACTCGGCGGCGATACACCCGGCGCGCTGCGGATGCTGGCCGATCAGGTCGATCTTGGCGTCGATCCTGCGGGTGTCATGCGTGGCCTGCTCGAAATCGTGCATGCCACCACACTCGCCAAGGCAGGGGCGGCACCCGATCCCGCCCAGTCGGTGGAGGAAGCCGCAGCGGCTGGCCGCTGGGCCGACGGCATGTCGTTTTCGACGCTGCACCGGCTTTGGCAACTGCTGCTCAAAGGACATGACGAGGTTGCGCGCGCGACCGATCCGCATGAGGCCGCCGACATGGCGCTGTTGCGCGTTATCCACGCGGGGCAACTTCCCGATCCAGCGGAACTCGCCCGGCGTCTGGAGGGCGGCTTTGCGACGGCGCCAACGCAAGCCGCCGCACCGGCAACCCAGGAAGGACCGGCGACGTTCGCGGCGCTGATCGACACTGTTGAAGCGGCGGGCAAGCTACAGCTTGCCCATGTGCTGCGCGACCAGACGCGGGTCATTCGCTATGCGCCGCCAGATCTCGTCGTCGGAGGCCCGGCAGACGTGCAGATGCTGAAGACCGCACTGCGTGATGCGACGGGAACAGCCTGGAACGTTTTCGTCGAGGACGGCACTGCAGAGCCGACGATGCGCGAGCGCGAACTGACAGCCGAGGCGGCGGCACGCGATGCCGTTCTGGCGGACCCGATCGTCGCTGCGGCGTTCGACACTTTCCCCGGAGCCGAGCTGCTCCGGAACAATGGAGCATAAAATTATGAAATCTCTCGATGACATCTTGCAGATGGCACAGAACGTCCAGAACCAGATGATGGAGGCACAGGCCAATCTCGACAATATCGAGGTCGAGGGTGCGTCGGGTGGCGGACTCGTAAAGGTCCGTGCCAGCGCCAAGGGCCGGTTTATTGGCATTTCGATCGACGACTCGCTGATGGTACTCAGCGAGAAGCAGATGCTGGAAGACCTGATCGCCGCTGCCTTCAACGATGCGCGCGCCAAGGCCGATGCGGTCGCGGGTCAGGAAATGGGCAAGATGACCGAAGGTTTGCCCCTCCCACCGGGCTTCAAGCTGCCGATTTAACGCATTTGCGGAGAGCAGAATCGCCGGAAATGTGCGGAAAAAGCGCCGTTACGTTCTCTAGAGTCATGGGGTACGCACGTTTGGCGTGAACCTAAGCGGGTTAAGCTGCTGAAAAGGCACAGTCTGTGGTTCATATTCCGTGCCGGGAGCATGCGGGCTGTCAAAGAGCGAAACCTGCCTTTGTACTCTGCAACAGTATATCTGCTGTAGGACAGCGAAAAATCACCGCAGGCACTCGTCCAGCCCCTCGCGCAGGACGACGCCCGTGCGTGCGGCGACGGCATTGCCGTAGCGCCGGGTGTAGCCGCGCGGCACGACCGCTTCTCGCTTTTTGGGCAGCGGCAGCACCGCCGCCATACGGGCGGCTTCGGTCGTACTCATGCGGCTCGCGTCATGACCGAAATAGCGCTTCGATCCTTCGTTGACGCCATAGGTCGCAATGCCGGTCTCGGCGATGTTGAGATACACTTCCATGATTCGACGCTTGCCCCAGATCGTTTCGATCAGCAGCGTGAAATAGGCTTCCAAGCCTTTGCGGAAATACCCGCCGCCCTGCCACAGGAAAGCATTCTTTGCGGTCTGCTGGCTAATCGTCGAGCCGCCACGGATACGTCCGCCACGGGCGTTGCGCGCCATCGCCGCCTCGATTGCTTCTGTATCGAAGCCGTGATGGGAACAGAATTTCGCGTCCTCGGCGGCAATTGCCGCGCGCGCCATATTCGGGTCGATCTTCGACAGCGGCATCCAGTCCTTGGTCACGCTGCGCCCGCCGACGATATCACCCATCATGGTGAATGTGATCGGCGGCGGCACGAATCGATAGGCTGCGACCCACAGGATCGAGCCGATGACGGCATAGACGAGTGTCCGGACGACGATCCACAGGGCGCGGGATGGGAGGGAACGAACGGAGCGTCCGCGCTTGGCAGCCATGTACGCGCGATACCGGCTTGCCCGAGGCGCTGCAATCGCCTCTAACTGCCTGCATGCGATTGCTTCCGTTTGTCGTCCTGTTGGCCGTTGCAGCCCCTGCCAATGCCGAGCTGAAAGAGTTTTGCGCATCGCGCCCGGGGCTGGGAACGCCCGCCTGCACAATCGATGCGGGGCATGTCATGGTCGAGGTCGGGTTGACCGACTGGACGCTGGATAACGCGCCAGACGATCGAACCGATTCGCTGATCTTCGGCGATTTCACTGTTCGGGTCGGTCTCGACGACATGACCGAGGCGCAGGTGGGTTGGACGCCCTATGGCCATGTCCGCATACGTGACAAGGCGACCGGCGTTGTGATGCGCACCGGCGGCATCGGCGACGTAACGCTGGCACTGCGACGCAGCGTATCCGGACCAAGCGGCCTGATTGCCGTCCAGCCCTATGTCACCTTGCCGACTGGCGGCGACGCCATCGGTGCTGGCGACTGGGCGGCAGGGCTGATCGTGCCGATCGGATTCGATCTCGGCCACGATGTTCAACTGTCGCTTACGCCGCAGATCGAAGCGACTGTCGATCAGAGTCGCTCGGGTCGCCATTTGTCTTATGGCAGTGTGATCGGCATGTCGGCGCCGCTCACCAGGGGACTTACGGGTGCCGTGGAATTTCAGGCAATCCGTGATGATGATCCATCGGGCAAAACGACGCAGACGTTTGCCTCGACATCGCTTGCATGGATGGTGGGCGAAAACACACAGTTCGACCTGGGCTGCGTCGCCGGGCTAACCAGCGATAGCCCCGATGTGGAGGTCTATTTCGGTATCGCCCGGCGATTCTAATGCTACCGCTTACGCGAGTGCCAGTGTTCCGTTGCTCTGCGAGATTTTCATCATCGCTTTCTGCAGCTTGTCGAAAGCGCGGACTTCGATCTGGCGGACACGTTCGCGGCTGACGCCGTAGACCTGGCTGAGTTCTTCGAGCGTCTTGGGTTCCTCGACCAGGCGACGCTCGGTCAGGATATGCTTTTCACGTTCGTTCAGGTCTTCCATTGCCTCGATGAGCATAGCATGACGGTGCACACGCTCTTGCGATTCGGCAATTTCCTGATCCTGCAACGGACCGTGGTCGGGCAGCATGTCCTGCCACTGACCTTCGCCATCTTCGTTGAACGAGACGTTGAGGCTGGTGTCGCCACCCATGGCCATACGGCGATTCATGCTGACGACTTCAGCCTCGGTCACGCCCAGATCGGTCGCGATCTTGGTGACGTCTGCCGGTTTCAGGTCGCCGTCATCGAACGCGTTGATGCGGCTCTTCATCCGGCGAAGGTTGAAAAACAGCTTCTTCTGGTTCGCAGTGGTGCCGATCTTTACCAGGCTCCACGTACGCAGGATGAATTCCTGGATCGACGCGCGTATCCACCACATCGCATAGGTCGCAAGGCGGAAACCGCGATCGGGCTCGAATTTCTTCACGCCCTGCATCAAGCCGATATTACCTTCGGAAATCAGCTCGTTGACCGGCAGGCCATAGCCGCGATAGCCCATTGCGATCTTGGCGACCAAGCGCAAGTGCGAGGTTACCAGACGCGCAGCGGCCTCTGGATCCTGATGTTCCTGAAAACGCTTCGCGAGCATATATTCCTCTTCCGGCGCCAGAATCGGGAACTTGCGAATTTCCGAGAGGTAACGGTTGAGGCCTGCCTCGGTGCCGAGGCTGGGAATGGTCGCGGGAAGATTGCTGTCGCCAGCCATGATTCAATTGCTCCCTGCCGGTACCAAAAATTGGGTCCGGATATGAAACCTTATACACGCAGTGCGGTGAACAGTTCCTGCATATCGTGCGGCATTTTGCTTTCGAACGCCATAGTCGCGCTTGTGACAGGATGGATAAAACCCAATCGGGCGGCATGTAGCGCCTGGCGCTTGAACTCCAGTCGTCTCAGAACGTCGCGATGCTCGTGGCGGTTCCGTCCATAAACGGGGTCGCCGAGCAAAGGATGGCCGATCGACGCCATATGAACACGCACCTGATGCGTTCGACCCGTTTCAAGGCGGCATTCGACCAGCGATGCGTGGCGCAGCGGTGTTGCCAGCGTGTAGCGCGTCACCGCACGCTTGCCGCGCGGCTGGATTGCCATTTTCTTGCGGTCGTGCGGGCTGCGCGCAAGTGGGGCGTCGATGATCCCCGATCCCGGCGCAAGCCCAGCGACGATCGCGTCATAGCGCCGGTCGATGCTGTGCGCGGCGAATTGCGTCGAAAGCCCTTCGTGCGCGGCATCGGTCTTTGCGACAACGAGCAAACCCGATGTGTCCTTATCGATCCTGTGGACGATCCCCGGTCGCACCACGCCGCCGATGCCGGACAACTTGCCCGCACAATGGTGGAGCAGAGCGTTGACCAGCGTACCGTCAAGATTGCCCGCCGCCGGATGGACGACGAGGCCTGCTGCCTTGTTGACGACGAGCAGATGTTCGTCCTCGAACACGATATCGAGGTCGATATCCTGCGCCAGGGCATCGGCGGGAATAGCTTCGGGAACGTCGATATCGAACGCAGTGCCACTGACTGTCTTCATTGCCGGATCGCGCGTTGCGATGGTGCCGTTGCGGACGTGACCGCCCGCAATCAGCGCCTTAAGCCGCTCACGCGACAGGCTGTCGACAAGCGACGCCAACGCCCGATCGAGCCGCATCCCGGCCAGATCGTCCGCAATCGTCACTGAAATCGTGGAAACCCCCTGGTTCATTAGGGTAGGGATGTGGTGATGAGCGTAACGATATCAAGCGAGCACGCCGCGCAAATCATTGCAACGGCGGATGCACATCCAGACATCGAGATTTGCGGCCTGCTGGTCGGGAGTTACAATCGGATCGACGACATCCTGCCCGCCGCCAATGTCGCTGACGATACGACACGCCGTTTCGAGATCGACCCCGCAGTACTGTTCGGCGCGCTTAGGAGCGAGCGGGCAGGCGGAGGCGTCCTGATCGGTAACTATCATTCGCACCCCGGCGGCGGCGGTACGCCGTCCGAAACCGATGCCGCAATGATCCGTAAACCGGGGGAGTTGTGGCTTATCGTTGCGCGCGGAGAGCTTTCGGCCTGGCGCGCGAATGCGGATATGCGGTTCGACCATGTCGCTCTGATACTTGCGTGACGTCATGGTGTCGGCCACAGCGAGGAGAATAGATGGAGATATCCGAACGATGACGATTGCGCCGGTCGATTTCGCCAGCTTGCTATGCTCGCGCCTGTGCCATGACCTGCTGAGCCCTGTGGGTGCATTGAACAATGGTCTGGAACTCCTTGCCGACGAAACCGACCCCGACATGCGGGCGCGATGCCTCGACCTGCTGAGTGAAAGTGCGCGGGCGTCGGCGAACAAACTGAAATTCTTTCGCCTCGCCTTCGGTGCGGCGGGCGGCTTTGGCGATGCGGTCGATACGCGTGAAGCCAAGGCCGCGATCGAGGGGCTCTACGGACACGACGGGCGGATCGAGATCGGCTGGATGGTCGAAGAGTCGACCATGTCGAAGACGGCGATCAAGGTGCTGCTCAACATGGTGCTGATCGCGGGCGATGCGCTCGTGCGTGGCGGACGGCTCGACATCGGCGCGGAACTCGACGGGGGCAAGACCGAGATCGCCGTTCGTGCCGAAGGGCCACGTATCTTGCTCGATCCCGAACTGCGTAACGCATTGACCGGAGGCATTTCGGCGGCAGAGCTTACGCCACGCGCGGCCGCAGCCTGGCTCGTTCACACGCTTGCGACCGAAAGCGGCGGCGGCGCGGTTGTTTCCGCGAGCGATGCGGACTTCCTGATGTTCGGCGCCACTCTCGGACGCTAGGCGCCGGGCGGTCGAATAAGCGCTTTTTAACCAAGCATCCGCATAGCGGGTGCATGGACGAACTAATCGGCGATTTCATTTCCGAAACGCGGGAAACGCTCGAGCGCATTGCGGGTGCGCTCGTCGCCTGGGAAGTGCGTCCCGACGACCGGGTCCAGCTCGACGAGATTTTCCGCTTCGTGCACACGGTGAAGGGCAGCTGCGGTTTCCTGAATCTGCCGCGGATCGAAGCACTGGCCCATGCTGCAGAGACCGCACTTGCCACTGTTCGCAGCGGGGAGAAGCTGGCCGACAGCACAATGGTCGCGACGATGCTGTCGATGATCGATCGTATCCGTTTGCTCGTCGATGCGCTGGAACCGGAGGCCAAGATCGAGCTGCCGGACATCTCTACCGACAAGGAACTGATCACGGCGCTCGACACCGGGAAGGCGGTGGCCGCATCCACCGAACAGGAATCGGTTGCTCTGCAGCGGACAGTGCGGATCGGTGTTCCACTCCTCGAAGCGATGATGAACCAGGTTTCCGAGCTGGTGCTCGTGCGCAACGAAATGGCGCGCGCGCTGCGTCATATCGAGGATCGCGATCTGGGTGCCGGATTCGACAAGCTGACCAGCGTCATCGGAGAGTTGCGCGAAAGCGTGACGCGCACCCGTATGCAGCCGATCGACCGCCTGTTCGCGACCCTGCCGCGCCTCGTGCGCGATACAGCGAACGAATGCGGCAAGTCGGTCACGCTCAAGATCGTCGGACAGGACGTCGAGATCGACCGAGAGATGGTCGAGGCGATCCGTGATCCGCTTATCCATATCGTCCGCAACGCGATCGACCATGGTATTGAAGCAACCGAGGACCGCATCGCTGCGGGCAAGCCCAAGGCCAGCGTACTCCGCATCGTCGCGCTGCAGTCGGGCAACCAGGTTAGCATCGAGATTAGCGATGACGGTCGCGGGATCGATACGGCAAAGCTCATTCAGCGCGCCATTGGCGACAAGCGACTGACACCGTCGCACGCGGCAACACTCGATGCCACGACTGCAGCAGCGCTAATTTTCGAAGCGGGACTTTCGACCGCCGACACCGTCAGTGCTATTTCCGGGCGCGGCGTCGGCATGGACGTGGTCCGTGCGAATGTCGAAAAACTGGGAGGGTCCGTAACGCTGGTCAATCGACCGGGGGAGGGACTCTCCGTCACTCTCCGCGCCCCCCTGACCCTCAGTATCGTGACGGCGCTCGTCGTGAAATCGGGAGGTGAGCGTTTTGCCATTCCGCGTACGCCGATCGACGAAGTTCTTTCGCTTAGGTCGGCGGCGGTACGGTTCGAACAGGTGGGGGATGCAAAGATCGCGGTTGTGCGGGGCACACCTTATCCGGCGTTCGAACTTGCTTCGCTGCTTGGTATGGACGAAGGCGCACCGGATTTGCTCGTGATGCTGTCGACCCCGTCTGGCGGTCGATACGGTGTCGCCGTCGATAGCGTGGGCGACCATGAAGAACTGGTCGTCCGACCCATGGCGCCGCTGCTTTCCGTCCGTGGCATTTTCGCGGGACAAAGTCTGGGTGACGACGGCCATCCGCTGGTTGTGCTCGACCCTGTTGGACTGGCCGCCGGGATCGGCGTTTCGCGCGCGGACGAGCAGGTAAGCCGCGCCGAGATTGTGCCTGTTCAAGAGCGCCCGTCTGTGCTGCTGGCGACGACCCAAGACGGACGCAAAATCGCGGTCCGCGCCGGGTTGATCGAACGGCTGATCGAAATCGACCGGAATGATTGGGTCGAAGTCGGCAATGAATGTATTGCCACGATCGACGGTGCGTATTTCCCCGGATCGTCTTTCGGGGCTTTTGGGACAGGCGTAAATGCTCCCGGACTGTTGCTGAGCGACGGCCATCGGCGCGCTGTTCTTGCCGTGGCCGCGATCCACGACCTGGTTCCTCTTCCGGATCTGGCGAACGTTGCCGACACGGCGTTCGAAGGGCTGTTCCGGCATGACGGCGACGCGGTGCTGCTCGCTGATGCATCCATTCTGCTCGACAAGGCTGTCATGCCGACGGGAAACCGTCCCGTTGCTACTATCGCGCTGGACGACACACCTTGGGTCCGGGCGATTCTCGGCCCGCTGGTCGCGGCGAGCGGTTATGAAGTTTGTTTCGAACCGTGTGCCGATGCCGATCTCGCCATCCATCTCGAAGGCGACGTAGCACCGCGCGCGCGTCGCAGCGTAGCACTTGCACGAGATGCCGATGGGAAGGTCGCCATCGACGCTTATGACCGGGCGGCGTTGAAAGAACTCGTCGCGACACCCTTAAGGAAATCGGCATGACAACGCTCGTCCTGCTTGCACGTGTCGGCAATCAGACCGTGGCATTCGATGCCACAGCGATCGAAAGTGTGACCGACCTGAAAACGGTCGTACCGGTGCCGTTTGCACCCGACCATGTCCACGGCCTGTCGGCATTGCGCAGTCAGGTGGCAACGGTCGTCGATTGCGGCTTCGCAGCGGGCGGTCCCGCCGGCACGGCATCCGGACGCGCGCTTGTCACGCAGATTGATGGTCATCGCTATGCGTTGCGTGTGGACAGCGTCGAAGACGTCGTGGCCTGTTCGATCGATCCGCTCGATACCCCAGTGGCGGGCGATACCGCCTGGAACCGTATTGCGACGGGACGGATCGATCTCGGCGATCGTTTTGCCCTGGTCGTGGATGCCGTCAGGATCGTGAATTCTCATGCGATGCAAAACATGGCGTGACGATTAACCCGGCGCTTACGACTGTCGGGTAATGATGTTCGCGGTCAGCAAAGAAAGTATCCAATGCCCAGAACCTGCCTTGTCGTCGACGACTCAAAGGTCATTCGCAAGGTTGCGCGCCACATCTTGGAAACGCTCGATTTCGAGGTGGACGAAGCGGGCGACGGGCGCGAAGCGCTGGACCGCTGTGCGAAAGCGTTACCCGATGTCGTCCTGCTCGACTGGAACATGCCGGTCATGAGCGGTATCGAGTTCCTGCGTGAACTGCGTAGCTCCGACGTGACACCGCGCCCGAAGGTTGTCTTTTGCACCACGGAAAACGGCACGGCCCATATCAAGGCCGCGCTTGACGCCGGTGCGGACGAATATGTCATGAAACCCTTCGACCGCGATACTCTCGCCAGCAAGCTCCAGTTCGTCGGCCTCGCCTGACGGCGCGGCGATGTTTCACAAACCTTTACGCACCGCCCCCCGAGATGCGGCGAGCGCGATTTCTGTCCTTGTTGTCGATGATTCGGTCGTTGCGCGTGCCGCGCTGGGACGGATCATCCAAAGCAATGCGGATATGGTTCTGGCCGGTACGGTCGATGGTGCTGGCGCAGCAATCGGCTGGCTGACACTCCATACCGCTGATGTTATTCTTCTCGACCTGGAAATGCCGGGTAGAGGAGGGCTGGCCGCGCTTCCCGAACTGATTGCTGCGGGCAATGGCGCCGAAATACTGATCGTCTCATCAACGGCGCGAGAAGGCGCCGAGAACACGCTTCGGGCGCTTGCGCTGGGCGCGGCAGACACTCTTGCAAAGCCGGATGCCGGTGGACTCAACCAGACGTTCGGCACCATCCTGATTGACCGTATCCGTCGCCTCGGACGTGCGACCCGCGCGGCACCCTCGCTCGAGCGGCTGGAGCTGCGCGCACCGGCAACGACCCCGGTCGAACTTCTTGCGATCGGTGCCTCCACCGGCGGATTACGCGCGCTTTCTGAGTTTTTCGACGTCCTGCCAAGGGCATTCACTGCGCCAATCCTTGTCACCCAGCACTTGCCGCCTGCCTTCATGCCCTATTTCGCCGAGCAATTGTCGGCGATGGCTGGGCGGTTTGCGCGTGTTGCAACTGACGGAGAGGTCTCTGTGTCAGGCGAAATTTTGATCGCCCCCGGAACCAGCCATCTGCGGATCATGCGTCATTACGATCAATTTCGCGTCACACTCTCGACCCAGGTTTCCGAAACGCGGTGCTGCCCATCGGTCGATCCGATGTTCGAATCAATGGCCGATGCCGCAGGCAAAGGTGGGGTCGCAGTCGTCCTAACAGGTATGGGGCGCGACGGGGCGATCGGTGCACGCCGCATTGTCGATTGCGGCGGATCTGTAATCGCGCAGGATCGCGTGTCGAGCACTGTCTGGGGTATGCCGGGCTGCGTCGCGCGGGACGGCCTTGCGAGCCTGATCGGTACACCCGCCATGCTTGCGCGTCATATTTCTGCGCGGGGATCGGCATGACGGAACGACCGGCGAGCCCCGCCGCGATTCGGGTACTGTCGGCGCTCATCGAAGCACGAACCGGCCAACAGCTGTCCGCTGCACGAAGCTGGCGGATCGAATCGTCGCTGAAACCGGTGTTGCGCGAAACGGGTCTCGCTTCGCTCGATCTTTTGGTCGGGCAGATTGTTTCGGGCCGGAACGACGGGTTGGCGAGCACCGTCATCGACGCATTGCTCAACAATGAAACATCGTTCTTTCGCGATGCAGCCGTGTTCGAACAGCTCGACCGGAACGCCCTTGAGGCGCTCCAAACCTGTCGCACCGATACCCGCCGGCTGAGGATCTGGTCTGCTGCCTGTTCGACGGGTCAGGAAGCCTACTCCCTCGCCATGATGCTGCGCGATGGGGGCGCACGCTGGGCGGGGTGGACCTTTGACATTTTCGCCAGCGACGTTTCAGGTGCAGCCGTCGCTCGCGCACGCCGTGGCCGGTTCAGCCGCTTCGAAATCCAGCGCGGCTTGCCAGTTCGCAAGATGCTCAACTGGTTTCGCGAGGATGGCGACGAGTGGGTCGCGGACCCGTTCCTTTCTCGCGATATCCGGTTCGCGGTCCACGACATCCGCCAGCCAGCGCCGGGAGTTTTCGACCTGATCCTGTGTCGGAACGTCCTTATGTATTTTCCCGTACCCGTCCGCACGAAGGTATTCGGTCGTCTGTCGGAGGCGCTTGCGCCGGACGGGTTGTTGATACTGGGGGCAGGAGAAACCGTGATCGGTCAGACAGACCGCTTTGCCTCCGACCCGGACATGCGCGGCGTTTACAGGCCTACCCCGGAAACGTCGCTGTCGCCTTTGCGGGTCGCCAGTCGCTAAGACGGCTCGATGCACTCATCCAGACGATTCGGCCCGAGCGATGTGGCTATGGCCCTGGCGATCAATGTCGTCTGGGGACTGAATATCATCGCGGTCAAATTGTCGGTGAATCTCGTGCCGCCTTTTACGACAGCGCTCCTGCGTCAGGCCATGGTTCTGGTGGTTTGTCTGCCGTGGTTGCGCATCGTACCGGGGCGCATGCTCGAACTCGGTGGATTGTCGTTGGTTATCGGTGGCGCCTTTTTTGCGATCGTCAACGTGGCGCTGTCGGTGACGGCCAACGTCGGTGCGCTTGCGATTGCCGGTTTGCTCGGTGCGCCGTTCTCGCTCCTGCTGGCAATCATATTTCTGAAGGAGCGGATCGGCCTGCCGCGGATCGCCGGGATGGCGCTTGCAATGGTTGGTTGTTCGGTACTCGTGTTCGACCCTTCTGCGGCGCGTGAGATGCTCGGACTGTCACTCACTGCGTTCGCCTCGGTTCTCTGGGCGATCGGGTCGCTGCTTCAGCGCCGCCTGAATGGCGTGAGTATCATGACAATGTATGCCTGGGTGGGCCTGGGTGGCGTCATTGTTCTCGGGCCGCTTGCGCTTGTCATGGAACCGCAGGTGATGACCGGCGTGTGGTCGATCTCGCCGATGGCCTTTGTCTGGATCGCATTCTCGGCGTTGGGATCCACGCTGATCGGATCGGGCGGCATGGCGTGGCTGTTACAGCGCCATCCCGTAACGACAGTGATTCCGGTGACGCTTGGCGCTCCGATTATCGGTGTCGTCGCCTCCAGCATCGTGTTTGGCAATCCACTGACGCCCGTTATGGTATTGGGCGGCGTGGTCGCGATGGCAGGAGTCGCAATCGTGACGATGCGTACTGCGAGTGCCGGGGAGAGAAATGCTTGATCGAATCGCCGTCTCCCAATTTCGATGCGCGGACGCTGCCGGTCAGCATCATCGTGCTGCATTATACTGGCATGCCCGATGCGGCGGGCGCCATCGAGCGCCTGACCGATCCGGAAGCGAAGGTGTCGGCCCACTATCTGGTCGCCGAAGACGGACAGATAGTTCGCCTGGTCGATGAAGAAGACCGCGCTTGGCATGCGGGGCAGTCGCGCTGGCGTGAGATCGACGACGTCAATTCGGCAAGCGTCGGTATCGAGATCGTCAATCCGGGACACGAGTTCGGCTATCGACCGTTTCCGGAAGCGCAGATCGAGGCGCTGATCCCGCTCGTAGCCGACATCAAGGATCGCCACGCCATAACGCGCGGTAATGTTGTCGGGCATTCGGATATCGCTCCTGCGCGCAAGCAGGATCCCGGCGAATTGTTTCCCTGGGGACGACTGGCCAAGCTGCGGCTCGCGCTGCCGCGTCCTACCAAGAATTTGATCGATCCCAACTGGACGGATTCGGGTTTTCTGCTGGCGCTCCAGCGGTTCGGCTACGACGTGACCGATCCGTTCGCGGCGACCGTTGCGTTCCAGCGACGCTTTCGACCCGAACTCCTTGATGGAACCGTTGACGGCGAGTGTCGCGCTATCCTGCTGGGACTGCTGCTTCCCAAACCGACCGGAGATGACTGATTTCTATCATCTCCGGTTGCCCTGAGCCTGTCGAAGGGCTGCATTTTGGGGGCGCAATCGCAAAGGAAGGCAGGGCTTCGACAAGCTCAGCCTGATCGGTTATGGAAGCGGAGCCAGAGGGTCAGGCGACCGCGGGCGGCTTGCCGCGCGAGGAAAGTCCGGGCTCCACAGAGTAACGGTGCCGGGTAACGCCCGGCGGGGGCGACCCCAGGGAAAGTGCCACAGAAAGCAATCCGCCGCTGTTTCGGCACGGCAAGGTCGAAAGGGTGCGGTAAGAGCGCACCGCGTCTCTGGTAACAGCGACGGCATGGTAAACCCCACCGGGAGCAAGACCGAATAGGGACGGCATATGGCGTGGCTCGCGCCCGTCGTCCGGGTTGGTTGCTAGAGCGTGTCGGCAACGGCACGCGTAGAGGAATGGTCGCCCAGCCCCGGATCACGGTCCGGGGTGGACAGAACCCGGCTTACCGACCCTCTGGCTTTTTGATCTGCTTATCGGGGTGGCACTGCGGCGCAGCAGTCCCTAAGTGCACCCGATGGCGCGCCGTACAACTCGATCGATGGACTGGGGCTTTCCTCGCTGGCGCGAATACGGGGCCGATACCGCGGCAACGACGGTCAAGCTGTGTGATCGCTATGGATGCGAGGCGGTCGGCGACCGTCCGGCACCAAAAGCGCCCAACATGCCGGAGCGTTGGTATTTCTGCGAGCGCCATGCTGCCGAATACAATGCCAATTGGGACTATTTCGAAGGACTGTCTCCCGAAGAGGCTGCGGAGCGCGAGGCTCGCGAAAAGAGCGATGCCGGGGGCTGGAAAACAAGCGCGCATCATCAATGGGCCGGGCCGGGCGATGGATCACGCTCGCGTGACGAGATGCGCTCGCTCGACGTACTCGGATGCGCGAGCGATGCGACATTCGAGGACATCCGCATTGCGTGGCGCGGGCTTGCCAAGGCCAACCACCCCGACCTCAAGCCCGACGACAAGGACGCGGCGCAGCGGTTTCGCGAGATACAGGCGGCTTGGGACGTGTTGAAGGCGGCCGAAGAAAGACGGGTCATTTGAAGCCCATTCGCCGTGTGAAGGCCAAACAGGATGCGGTCCTCCTGGTCTGCACCAAGTGCTTCAAGAAGGC